>JARLHH010000177.1 GCA_031292335.1 Candidatus Limnocylindrales bacterium
AACCCCCGCGGGACCGCGGCGGGCGGGCGTCGGGTCCGGCGGCGGCGAGATAATGTCGCGCGGCCGGGGGCCCCGGGCCCCGCGGCCGCTCGTTTCGCTGTTCCCGCGGTGGTCTGCCCCGACCGGGACTCCCGGGCGCCGGTCAGCCGGCCCCGGTCGTCGCCGCCAGGCGTTCCTCGGTGGCGTTGGCGGCCCGTCCGAACGCGAGACCGCCGTCGAAGACCGCGAGGTCCGCTTCCAGCGCGTCCGCGTGCTTGCGGCCCAGGATCTCCCGGAGCGCGGCGATGACGGCGTCGGGGCCAACCAGACCGGTCCGTCCGATCAGGGCGCCGAGCGCGGCGACGCTGACCAGCCGGTCGTCGCCGGCGTCGCGGGCAAGGCGGGTGCAGGGAACCCGCAGCTCGTCGATGTCCGTTCGGCCGGACTCGGCCTCCACGAGCGTGGCGTTCACGATCAACGTGCCGCCCGGGGCGACCAGCGGCCCGAACTTGGCGAGGGAGGGCGGGTTCAGCACGACCGCGGCCCAGGCGGCATCCACGACGGGCGAGCCGATCGGCTCGTCGCCCACGATGACGGTGCAGGCCGCCGTGCCGCCCCGCATCTCCGGTCCATAGGTGGGGATCCAGAGCACCTCGCGCTCCTCGTTCATCGCCGCCCGCGCCAGGACCTGGCCCGCGAAGAGCAGACCCTGCCCGCCGAATCCGGCGAAGATCACCGAGCGTTCCATCGGTCAGCCCTCCCCGGTGCGGTCCACGATGACGCCGGGGCGGTACTGCTTCGCGACCACGTCGCGGAGCCGTTCGATCGACTCGGTGGGCGTCATGCCCCAGCCGACCGGACAGTTGCTGATGACCTCGACGATCGCGAACCCGCGGCCCTCGAGCTGGACCTCGCAGGCGCGGCGCAGGTACTGCTTCGTCCGGCCGATCGCCGGCGCGTCGACGACCGAGCCGCGCGCGGCATAGGCCACGCCCGGCATGATCGCCAGCATCTCGGTCATCGGGATCGGGTAGCCGTGGAAGGCGGCCTCTCGCCCGCCCGGCGACGAGGTCGAGCGCTGCCCGAGGAGCGTGGTCGGGGCCATCTGGCCCCCGGTCATCCCGTAGATCCCGTTGTTGACGAAGACCGCGGTCAGCAGCTCGCCGCGGCCCGCGGCATGGACGATCTCCGCGGTGCCGATCGCCGCCAGGTCGCCGTCGCCCTGGTACGTGAGCACGAACGCATCCGGCCGGACACGCCGGATGCCGGTCGCGACGGCGGGCGCGCGGCCGTGCGGCGCCTCGACGAAGTCGACGCCGATGTAGTCGTACGCGAAGACGGCGCAGCCGACCGGGGCCACGGCGATGGTCCTGGAGCCAAGCCCGAGCTCGCCCAGGACCTCCGCGATGAGCCGGTGGACGACCCCGTGGCCGCAGCCGGGACAGTAGTGGGTGCTCCGATCGATGAGCAGCTCCGGCCGCTCGAAGATGACGCGGGAGCCCGCCGGGGCGACGGTCGTCATGGCCGGACCTCCATCGTGGCGCTGGCCGGCCGGGCGGTCGTCGCGGCGTGGAGGCGGTGCAGCGCCTCCACGACCTCTCCGGGTGTCGGGATCATGCCGCCGGTGCGGCCCTCGAACGCCACCGGCGTTCGACCCTCGACGGCGAGGCGAACGTCCTCCACCATCTGGCCGGCCGAGAGCTCGACGGTCAGGAGACCGCGGGCGCGCGCGGCAACCTCCGCCAGCGCTGCCGACGGGAACGGCCAGAGCGTGATCGGGCGGAAGAGTCCCGCCCGCAGGCCCTCGGCGCGAGCGCGCGCGATCGCGGTTCGCGCGACGCGCGCGGCCGTCCCATAGGCCACGATCACCAGGTCTGCGCCCTCGAGGTTCTCCCCGGCCCAGCGGACCTCGCGCGCGGAGATCTCCGCGAACTTGGCCTGGAGATGCCGGTTGTGCTGCTCGAGGTCTTCCGGTTCCAGGTGCATCGACCTGACCACCCGGGGCTGTCGACCGTCGGCACCGCGCACGGACCAGGTGTCCGCGACGCGGGCGGGCTCGCGGAAGTGGAGCTCCACCGGCTCCATCGCCTGGCCCAGCGTGCCGTCGGCGAGGATGAAGACCGGCGTGCGATAGCGCTCGGCGAGCTCGAAGGCGTCCGCCATGAGGGCCATTGCCTCGCCGATCGACGACGGCGCGAGGACCGGGACGCGGTAGTCGCCGTGACCATGCCCTTTCGTGGCCTGGAAGTAGTCCGCCTGGCTCGGCCCGATGCCGCCCAGGCCCGGCCCGCCGCGCATGACGTTGACGAGGACCATCGGGATCTCGGCGCCGGCCATGTAGCTCATCGCCTCGGCCATCAGGCTGATCCCGGGCGACGAGGATGAGACGAGCACCCGGGCGCCGGTCGCGGCCGCCCCGAGCGCCATGTCGATCGCGCCGAGCTCGGACTCGGCCTGGACGAACGGGCGGCCCTCCTCGGGCATCCGGCGGGCCATCCACTCCAGGAGCTCGGCCTGCGGGGTGATCGGGTAGCCGAAGTACGCGTCGCAGCCGGCCCGGATGGCGGCCTCGGCCATCGCCTCGTTGCCCTTCATGAGCACGCGGTGGCCGTGATGGAGGGTGGCCGGCGGGATCGTGGCGGTGGTCATCGCGAGGTCCCCCGGGGCGTCTTCAGTGCCGCGAAGACGGTGAATACGGAATCCGGGCAGACCCGCGCACAGAGCGCACAGCTCGTGCAGGCGGCCGGGTCGATGAGCTGGATCGGGTGGTAGCCGAGGACGTTCACGCGCGTCTCGTCCAGGGCCAGCGCTCCCTTGGTGCACGCCCCGATACAGAGGCTGCATCCCTTGCAACGGTCCGTGGCGATGTGAAGTGGGCTCCAGGTCCCGGGCGCGGAGCCGGCGGGGGCCGGCAGCTCCGCGCCCGGTAACGCGAGGGAGTCCTGTGCGACGGCGATCATCCCGGTCGAACCTCCTGCCTGATGCTGTGGTCTCGAGCCTCCGTCCGCGCCGGGCGGCGGGGTAGAGCCGAACGGTTGCGATACGGTATCGAAACGGCCCCATCCCGGCCGATCGGGACGGGAGCCGAAAGGCCCCTCAACCCGTCTCGCCCACCGCCGTCCCGCGGCGCTCCGGGGCGGCACCCGCAACGACGCGCAGCTGGGCCTGGAGCTGCCGCTCCGTCAGCCGGCCCGCCGGGCGCGACTCGACCGGACGCGTGCGCCGGGCCCGCAGGTCCGTGGCCCGGATCTCGCCGGCGAGCCGTTCCCGCACGGGACCCGGACCCATGAGGAACAGGCGGTCGTCCGGAGGGATCCGGGCGGCCACCGCGCGGACGAACGCATCCAGGAGCTGCTCCCGGCGCCGCTCCAGGCGGTCATCGGCGACGCCGCCCCCGCCGGGCCGGTGCGGATCGTGGCGCACCTCGCCCGTGGCGCGATGGCGCGACGGGACGTCGGACCGAAGCCGCTCCGGGACGGGGTCGACGGGAGGGCCGCCGTTCCCTGACCAGCGGAGAAGAATGGCCTCCTCGGCGTCGAGCCAGGCGAGGGTGACCGGGCGCGAATCGTGCTGGCCATGGAGGGGCATCGGGTCGCCTCCTCGAGAGCCGCGGGGTTCGTCGACGCGGGGTCCCGCGTGCTTCCGCAGCATGGCGCCCGGCCACCGGCAATGCCAGAGCCGGCAGTCACGAACACGCGGGCGGCCATCGCGCCCCCCGATGGCCGCCGTTCCGGGGACCTTCGGCACGTCCGGCGGTCGTGCGAAACGGGTCATCCTATGCGCATGGACGCACCTGTCAGGGCTCGAGGCGCAGGCGCCCGCACGCCATCCGGCGGTCGGGCGGGGCGGCTCCTCACCCGGAGTCTCATCGTCGAGGGCGTGGTCCAGGGCGTCGGATTCCGGCCGTTCGTGTGGCGCCTGGCGACCGAGCTCGGCCTCTCGGGACGCGTTCGCAATGCGGCGGGCCGGGTGGAGATCGACGCCACCGGGACGAGTGCCGCCCTCGACGCGTTCGCCCGGCGCCTCCGGGTCGACGCCCCGCCCCGGGCGCGCGTCGAGCGGGTGACGGCACGGGCGCCGGGCCAGCAGGCCGGGCCGGACTTCGCGGGCGCGTTCGTGATCGAGGCGAGCCGCAGCGCCGCGGCTTCGGACCGGCTCTTCCCGCCGGACATCGCCACCTGCGACGCGTGCCTCGCGGAGGTCGACGACCCGGCCGACCGGCGCTACCGCTACCCGTTCACGAACTGCACGTTCTGCGGTCCCCGGGCGACGATCATCGACGAGCTGGCCTACGACCGCGCCCAGACCACGATGGGCGCATTCCCGCTCTGCGAGGCCTGCGCCGCCGAGTACGCGGACCCGGGCAACCGGCGCTTCCACGCCGAGCCGGTGGCCTGCCCTCGTTGCGGACCGCGGCTCGCGTATCGCCGGACCGAGGCGCCGGCGCCGGAGGCGC
>JARLHH010000023.1 GCA_031292335.1 Candidatus Limnocylindrales bacterium
AACTACCGGGTGTACGACGTGCGGTCGCTGCTGGGCGGCGGCTGAGCGAGACGCCGCACGCTGCGGCCGCACCCGCACCAGCTCCGGGTCAGCCCTTCGGCTCGACGATCACCGTGACTTCGGGCGTCATCCCGGACATGACCTTGATGGCGACCTTGTAGGTGCCCAGCGATTTGAGCGGCTGATCCAGGTCCACCTTGTGCTTGTCGACCACGATCCCGCGGCGACCGAGCGCGTCGGCGATGTCCTGGGTGGTGATCGAACCGTAGAGCTTGCCGCCCTCGCCCACCTTGACGCCCATCGTGAGCGTGGTGGAGCCGATCCGGTTCGCGGCGATCTCCGCCTCTTCTCGCTCGCGCTTCCGCTTCTCCTCGCGACTGGCGATGTCGTGCTGCCAGGCGCGGTAGGCGCCGCCGGCCGCGGGAACGGCGAGGTTGGACTTGATCAGGAAGTTGCGGGCATAGCCCTCGGCCACGTCCTTGAGCTCGCCGCTCTTCCCGAGCTTGGCGACATCGGTGGTCAGGATGACCTTCACGCGGGGGAACCCTCCTTGGCGAGCCAGCCGCGCACGTGCCTGCCGAGATCCAGGTCGCGACTGACGCGACCGGCGGCGCCGAACGTGGCGGGGAGATGCTTGACGATGCGACGAACCGGTCGCGGGATGGTGCGCCGAACGCGGGCCCGATCCTCCGCAAAGGCGTCCCGGGGGATCCCGAGCCGGTCGAGCTTCTCTTCGATCAGCTCGCTCGAGATGCCCGACAGGAAGAGCTCGACGCCGAGCACGGCAACGACGACGTCATCCAGCGCACCCAGCACCGGGAACCGGTCCGGGATGAGATCCAACGGCGAGATCGCGTAGCCCACGACGCCGGCGAGGAGCGCCTTGCGCGCCGCCGGAACACGTGGATCGGCGAGCAGGTCGAGCGTCAGGCGACCATATGACGGCAGCCGGCTGGCGAGTGGAAGCAGCGCGAACGCGGTCAGCGAGCGACGCACGATCGCGCGCCGGCGATCCTGCCTCGCCCTCCCGCCCCGCGGCGCCTGCCCGGCCGGGCGCCGGTCGATGCGTGCCATCCTCGTCCTGCCGTGCTCCGCGAACCCGGCGTGGTCCCCACGCGACGCGCGCGAGCGGCCGGAACGGGCAGTCTACCAGTCCCAC
>JARLHH010000178.1 GCA_031292335.1 Candidatus Limnocylindrales bacterium
GGCGCCTCGGTCAGATCGAGCTCGATATCAGCCATCCCGACGATCTTCGTCACCCCGTTCACTCGGGCCTGCTGCCCGACCGTGCCATGTGGCCTCGCGCGGGCCGTCCCATCTGAGTCTCTCGCGATGGTCGGCCGTGCGGCGACGGCCCAGAAGTACCGCCCGAGGCGCCGTCCAGCCCTAGACCGTGGCCTGGCCCGGTTGCGGCGCGTGGACCACGACATCGCCGAGGCCCCGTGCCGAGAGCTCGTTCCGCAGCTGGTCCGGGGTGCCGGCGAGGATCGGGAACGTGCCGTAGTGGATCGGCATGACGTCCTTCACTCCAAGGAGGTCGACGGCCAGCGCCGCCTCGCGGGGGCCCATGGTGAAGTGGCCGCCGATGGGGAGCAACGCGAGGTTCGGGCGGTACAGGTCGCCGATGATGCGCATATCGCCGAAGACGTTCGTGTCGCCGGCGTGGTAGATCGTGTAGCCATTCTCCAGGCGGACCACGAACCCGGCGGGCTCGCCCAGGTACAGCGTGGTCTCGGCGCCCGGGTTCCAGTCACCGGCGGAGTGGTCGGCGCCGACCATCGTGACGCTGATCTCGCCGAAGGCGAACGTCCCGCCCTTGTTCATCCCGGTCAGCGCGTCCGCGCCGCCGGGCAGCCGCCGGCCAAGCCACAGGCTCATCTCGTGCATGCACGGCCAGGTCGGGCGGAGCCGGCTGGCAAGAGCCACGGCGTCGCCCATGTGGTCGCTGTGGCCGTGCGTCACGAGCAGGAGATCGCACGCCGTGACGGCGGTGGCCGGCTTCGGGCTCCTCGGGTTGCCGAACCAGGGATCGAACAGGATCGTCTTCCCGCCGGGGGTCCTGACCTCCACGCAGGCATGACCGTACCAGGTGATCGTCGTCGCCGGATCGAGCCCCATCGCGTGACACCTCCGGCGCAATCGTAGCCCTGGGCCACGTTCCCGTGCCGTGGCCGTGGGCTGGCGCGGCCGGTCGCGGCCGGCCTCGGTCGGTCTCGGCCGCGGTCCGGCCCGCCGCGGTCCGACTACACTCCTCGCGATGCCTGCCCAGCAGATCGCCCGGAACCTTGCCTTCGTCAACTGGACCGTGCTCGCGAGCCTCGCGGTCGGCACGCTCGGGGCGGTGGTCCTGCTGCGCCTGTGGACCGATGCGACGAAAGGCTACCTGGGCTTCACGGCCCTGTGCGCCGCTGCGTTCGGTGCCCTGGCCTGGATCTCGGACGGCGCGCTCCCGGCGCTCGCCGGCGCCGGCTCCCCGATCACCGTGGATCCAAGCTGGGACATCCCGCGGCGTGTATTGCTGGCCCTGCTGGCGGTCGGATCGTTGGTCTACTCCGTCGCGATGTTCCGGGGCGCGCGCGCGCCGCTGCTCGGGATCGGGACGCTGGCGGCGGGGATCGGGACGCTCGTGGCCGGGGCGCTCACCTGGGGCGGCGACGTGCTGGGCGCCGCACCGCTGGCCGTCCAGCTCGTGGTGCTGGCCGCCGCGACGGGTGGGGTCTTCGCCGGGATGATCCTGGGCCACTGGTACCTCGTCACCCCGAAGCTCTCGACCGGACCCGCTCTCGCGCTCACGCGGGGGCTGCTGTGGGTGGTGGCGATCCAGGTGCTGCTCTTCGGGGCCTGGGTGTGCTTCGGGGCGGGGCAGAACCTGGCTCCCTTCGCGCCGCTCACGGGATCGTGGGCGCTCTTCGTCTGGCTGCGCCTGCTGGTCGGGCTGGTCTTCCCGCTCGTGGTGACGTGGGCCGCCGGGCAGACCGTCCGGACGCGCTCGATGGAATCGGCCACGGGTCTGCTCTACATTGCCGTCGGGGCGATCGCGGCCGGCACGATCTTGGCCGCCGGCCTCTACTTCGGCGCCGGCCTGCTGGTCTGAGGAGGCCAAGCGATGCGCATCCGGGTACGCCTCTTCGCCCGCCAGCGGGAGCTGGCGGGGACGCGCGAGATCGCGCTGGACCTGCCCGCCGGGGCCACCATCGCGGATGCCTGGACCGCGCTCGCGGCCCAGGTCCCGGCGGTCGCCGCCGGCCGGCCGTTCGTGCGATTTGCGCGGAATGGCGACTACGCCCCCGCGACGGCGCCCCTCGAGGACGGCGACGAGATCGCCTGCATCCCGCCGATCAGCGGCGGGGCGGGGGACGAGGCCGAGGCGGGCGAGGACGCCGTCGCCGACGACCCGGTGATCCGCCGCCTGGAGCTGCGGGCAGACCCGTTCCCCGCCTCGCTGGCGCGCGAGCTGGCCGATGCCGTCGCCACGCCGGCCGACGGTGCCGTGGTGATCTTCGAGGGCCGCACCCGGTCCACGCCCGGCACGCCCGCCCCGGGCGAGGAGGCGGAGGCGGCCCGGCACGCCGGCAGGGCCGTGGAGTCGCTGGAGTACGAGGCGCTGGACTCGCTCGTGCGGCGCACCTGGGAGGCGATCGCGGACGAGGTCGCGGACCGTTTCGGGGTCCGGCGGCTGGCGATCGTCCACCGGACGGGTGACGTGCCCCTCGGGGAGGCGAGCATCATCGTCGTGGCCGCGGCGCCCCATCGAGAAGCCGCCTTCGCCGCCGCCCGCCACGCGATGAACGAGACGAAGGCCCGCGTGCCGATCTGGAAGGCCGAACGGTTCGCCGACGGGCACGTCTGGATCGGTCAGCCGGCACGCACGGCTGGCCCGGAGGAGCACGAAAGATGAACGTTCTCACGACGAGGGACGTCGGCATCCGGGCACGCTCACTCCGATGACGGATCTGCTGGCGCCGAAGCTCGAGCGTGTCCTCCACCTCGCGGCGGACCTGGCGGGAGCGTGGGGCGCCCGGGCGCGCATCTCCACCACCCTGGCCCGCGAGCGGGCGATCCTGCGCCTGTTCGGCGTCTCCGGCCTGGACCGGGCCGATGTGCCCCTCGCGTCGGCCGTCGTCGAGCGCGCCCTGGGCGACGACCCGGGACGCCTTGCCGGGGGAGTTGCCCTGCCCTTCGCGATTGCGCTCCTGGAGTACGACCTCACCCCGCAGCAGCTGGCGCTCGACGTCACGAGTGGTGCGATCGACCTCGCCTTCGAGGCACAGCTGCTCCACGACCCCGAACGGCGGTCCGCCGCCGAAGCCGAGGCCCGCCGGTTGGCGACCATCGGGCTGCAGCGGATCGATGCGAACCGGATGGCTCGCCTCGAGACGCTCGGCATGCTGGGTGACGCGCCGAGCCCATGGATCGGCAGCGCGCTGGCCGCCCCGAACCTTGACGCCGCGCCGGACGAAGCAGCGCGGCTCGTCGCCGCGGGTGCCGATCTCCTGCGCGTGCGCGTTCCGGCGATCCGCGAGCTGGTCCTGCGCCTGCATGACCGCGGGGTCGAAGGGGTGGACTGGCGGCCGGCCCGTCACGAGTCCGGGCGCGTCGGCGAAGATCCGGCGGAGGTCCCGAGCGGCAGCCAGCGCGCGCTGTCGGCGCTCCGGGTGCGCGTTGACCAGGCGGCGGCCGAATCTCGCCGCTACGTCCGCCTCTCGAGCGCAGCCTCGGCCCTCGCCGCGCCCGAGCAGGCGCTCGTGGCCGCGCTCGAACGGATCGACGTCGTCGAGGCAGACCCGATTGCCGAGATCGTCGCCGACGGAGTGGATCCCGACCGGGCGCTGGCCGACCACGCATTCGCGGATCGGCTTCTGCGCCGGGCGGGTGTCCACGTGATGGTCGGTCCGGGCCCCCTGATCGTCGCTCCCGACCTTGCCCGGGGCGTTCCACCCGATGCGGGGACGCGGGCGGGCCGGTCCTTCGCGATGCAGGCGCTCTCGATCGCCCTCGCCCGGGGCGACGGAATCCCGGCACCGCAGCTGATCGCGGGCGCGCTGGCGCCGTGGCTCGTGGAGGAGCGCGACCCCGCGACGCAGACCCTGGCCACGGTCGCGCTGCAGCGCGCGGCATGGCCGGAGATCTCGCTGGCGTTCGAGGAGCCGGCGCCCTCCGGTCGGAGCGTGGCCCGCTGGCCGGTCCTCCTCGTCCTCGGCCTGGCGATCGCCGGTGCGCCGGCGGTCGTCGTGCGAAACGCCCGGGCCGGAGAGCTCGGTCCGGTCGTCGACGCGACGCGGGCGACCGCCGCGCTCGCGGCCGAGCTCGCGGCGAGCCCGATGGAGGCGCTCGCCCGCCCGGCAGTGGCGGCGCACGCGGCCGCGCTCCTCGCCGCCGCGACAGCCACGCTCGAGCGGCTTCGCGACTCGGGCTGGAGCTCCGTGCTGGGTGAGCCGATCGACGGGTCCGCGCGAGTCGGGCTCGGCGCGGATGCAGTGACGGAGCGCACCGAGGCGTTCGACACGCTGGCGGCGGCGTCCGGCGAGAGCTGACGCGAGGCCTGGTCCCGCTGGCGCACGCTACTCTGTGAGGCGTAGCGCACGGAGCACCTCGGCCACGCCCCAGGCCTGCGCGTAGCAGCCGACCGGGCGGTGCGGTGGGTCGCCCTCGAGGCACTCCGAGACCGTGCCCAGGCCGGCGTCGCGCAGGTGATCGGCGAAGCCGTGGAGGCACGCCCGGACATCCGAGGCCGGCGTCCCGGTTCGCAGGAGCGCCTCCGCGCAGGCGCCCGTGAGCCATGTCCAGGCCGTGCCCTGGTGGTAGGCAGCATCCCGCCGCAGGCGGTCCCCACCATACGTGCCGAGGTACGCCGGATCCGACGGTGCCAGCGAGCGGAGCCCCAAGCCGACCCAGAGCGATCGCATGGCCGTGTCGACGACGGCGCGCGCCCGATCGGGGTCCAGGAGGTCGGGTTCGAGGCTGACCGCGAAGAGCTGGTTTGGGCGAACGGCGGGATCGTCCCCGGCGGGTCCGTCCACGACGTCGAAAAGGCAGCCGCGACCCGCGTTCCAGAACCGCAGGCCGAAAGCGGTCGCGGCCCGCTCGCCCAGGCCGGCATACCGCGCGGCAGCCACCTGCTCGCCGCGCTCCCGGCAGAGGCGGGCGACGATCCGGCAGGCGTGGATCCAGAGGGCCTGGATCTCGACGGGCTTCCCAGCGCGCGGGGTCACCACCCAGTCGCCGGCCTTGGCGTCCATCCAGGTGAGCTGGAGGCCCGGCTGGCCGGCGCGTACGAGCCCGTCGGCCGGGTCCACGCCGATCCCGAAACGGGTCCCCGCCGCGTAGTGATCGACGATGGCGCACAGGGTCGGCAGCAGGCTGTCCACGAGCGCTTCGGCGCCGATCGCCGTGCGGCAGGCATCGACCGCGTGCACGTACCAGAGCGGCGCGTCGACGGCGTGGTAGGCAGGCTCCGTGCGCTCCGTGTCGGGGAAGCTGTTGGGCAGGAGTCCGTCGCGGACCCACCCCGCGAAGCTGCGCAGGATCGCCGCCGCGTCGTCGAAGCGCCCGGTTGACAGGCACAGGCCGGGCAGCGAGATCATCGTGTCGCGGCCCCAGTCGGTGAACCAGGGGTAGCCCGCGATCACCGTTCGCCCGGGCGTGGCCAGGCCGGGGATCTGGCGGTTGACGATGAACTGGTCGGCGGCGAGGACGAGCTGGCGGACCAGCGGATCCTCAGTGTCGGCCCCCGCCGAGCGGGCCCGCGCGAGGAGCGTGACATCCCGGGCCCTGGAGGCTGCAAGCGTGGCGGTGTCGTCGAGGTCGATCGCGGCGGCCTCCGTGCTCAGGACGAGCGTCCAGGAGGCACCCTCGGCGAGCTCGACGTCGAACCGTCCGGGGACGGCGAGGTCGGAGGAATCCGCGAGCCCGCGCTCGGTCTCGAGGCGATGGCGGACCCCGCGGACCCAGCCTGGATCGCTCCCGCCGGTCAGTGCGCTCACCCGGGCGCCGGCCCGCGAGCCGCGCACCCGGAGCCGCGTGGCAACGCCGGGCCAGGTGATCTCGAGGCCGTCCGGCAGCCGTGTCGTCGTGATCGGGCGCCGGTCCATCGGGCGCAGCGCGTGGTGGTCGCGGTGCGTCACGAGCGGCGTCACCACGAGCGCGACCGGCCCTCCGCCGAGCACCCGGTAGCGGACGTACGTGGTGTTGTGGCCGTGCGCCATCCAGGCCGACTTCTCGAGAAGCGCTCCGCCGACCGAGTACCGCCAGACCGGCCGCATCCCGTCCAGCTCGAAGCGCTCCAGGAAGCGTCCACCGTCCGGATCACGGTCGGAGCCGGCCCGGTCGAGCGCACCGAGCTCGCAGGTGACGCCGCCTGCGGTCGCCCGCTCGAGGATCGCTCCGACCAGCACCGTCCGGGCCACCGGCGGCTCCAGGGCGGCGATCAGCCAGCCGCTGTAGCTGCGGAGCGGTGTGCCATCGAGAGCCGTGCTCGCATAGCCGCCCAGGCCGTTCGTGAGCAGCCATTCGCGCCGAAGCGCGACCTCTGGGTTGCGGCAGGCCTCGCGATCGAAGCGGACGAAGGCCGCCTGAGCGGCTGGATCCATCGATTCCTCCGGGGAAGGCGGCGGGGCAGCCGCAGCCTCCCGGAGGATCGCATGTCAGGCGCGGGTCGGTCCGGCCTTCCGGGCCGCCTCGACGCCGCCGAGCGCGTCGCGGAGGCGCCCGATCCACTCGGCCTCATGCTCGCCCACGAGCTTGACGCACCAGGCGAGGGCATCGCTTCGACTGCGGGCCACGCCGGCCTCGACGAGCGTGTCGAGCACGATCCGCTCGGGCTGGCGAAGACGGGTCATGGCCGGGATCCCGGCCGTCGTGAACAGCGTGCGCTCGTCGCCGAGCCGGACGCCCCAGGAAACGATCTTCCGGAAGCGATGCTGGGCGTCCTCCGCGATCGTCATGCGCGTTCCGCGAGTCTCCTCGCGGAACCGCTCGATCCTGGACGCGCGTGCGGCCGCGCGAGCGGCGTCGCTGGCGTCGGCGGGTAGGTCGACGTCGGCGAGCGGGCCGACCACGAGGATCTCCTCGCGGTCGATGGTGATCTCGGGCGCGGCGCTGAACCAGCCGTCCGTCAGGCGGCCGGCGAACCAGCCGGTGATCTCGTCGTTCGTAGCCGTGGTTTGCGACATGGGGGACGCTCCTGGAGGTGGGGGAAGGCCCAGCCGGGCCTAGGTAGATTACACCATTACCGTAAAGGCGTGCAAGCATCCCGGCGAATCCCCATTGAGCGCCCGAGCGGCCGGCCTGCCCGGTCGCGCCGGCCCCACCGCAGTCCGCCACGGCCCACGCCCCGGTCGCTCCGGCGTGGCAAGATCGCGGACGACCGAACCACCGAGGGAGCACCCGCCCGTGCGCACGATCCTGCTCTGGATGGCCCGCAACCCATGGCTGCGCGAGCACCTGCCCCGGCTTGGGTTTGCGCGGCGAGCCGTCCGCCGGTTCATGCCCGGCGAGGATGCGGAGGCTGCCATCGGAGCGGCCGCGGGCCTGGCCGTCAGCGGTCAGGGCATCGTCTTCACGCGGCTCGGCGAGAACCTGGTCGAGCTGGCGGAGGCGGACGAGGTCGCCGCGCACTACCGCGCGCTGCTCGACCGCTCCACGTCGCTGGCACGCAGGCCCGAGCTCTCGGTCAAGCCGACCCAGCTGGGCCTCGACATCGACGCGGAGGCGTGCTTCCGCCACCTGGACGCGCTAGCCGCCGCCGCTGCGGACGCCCAGACCTGGCTCTGGCTGGACATGGAGGGCTCGGCCTACGTCGATGCGACGGTGGACCTCTACGAACGCCTCCGCCGAACGCATCCGAACGTCGGGATCTGCCTCCAGGCCTACCTGAAGCGCACGCCGAAGGACCTTCGGCGCCTCCTGCCGCTGGAACCGGCCGTCCGCATCGTGAAGGGCGCCTACGATGAGCCGGCGGCGATCGCCCACAGGCGACGGTCGGACGTGGACGCCGCCTACCAGGCGCTCGCGCTCGTGCTCGCGGACGCGGCCCGTGACGGGCACGCGCGGTGTGCGCTGGGCACCCACGACAGCGGCCTCGTCGAGCGGATCGCGTCCTTCGCCGAGACGGCGGGCGTCTCCCGCGCGTCGCTGGAGGTCCACATGCTGTACGGGATCCGCGCCCGCGAGCTGGTCCGGCTCCAGGGGGCGGGCTTCCCGGTGTTCACGCTGATCGCGTACGGCGCGTTCTGGTACCCGTGGTACATGCGCCGGCTGGCCGAGCGGCCGGCGAACGTGCTCTTCGCGCTCCGCCAGCTCCTGCCGTAGCCGGTCCGGCTCGGGGCCGGCTACCTGCCAGGCCGGCGGCATGTGGGGAAGGGGCGACCCGGCGGCGAGAGGTGGCCGGCGGCGACCGGGCGACCCGGCGCCGTCAGTGGACGCGCGACTCCAGGCCGGCCCAGAACGGCTCGCGCAGCTCCGCCTTGAGGATCTTGCCCGTCCCGCCCTTCGGCAGCGCGTCTCGGAAATGGATCTCGCGCGGCACCTTGAAGCGCGCCAGGCGCGCGCGACAGAAGAGCTTGAGCTCTTTCGCGCTCGCGTCCAGGCCGGGCTTGAGGACGACCAGGGCCACCGGCGCCTCCCCGAACGTCCCGTCCGGCGCGGCCACGACCGCGCACTCCAGGACCGCGGGGTGGGCCGCCAGGGCGTTCTCCACCTCCACGGACGAGATGTTCTCGCCGCCGCGGATGATGACGTCCTTGGAGCGATCCTTGATCAGCACGTAGCCGGCCTCGTCGAGGGTCGCCATGTCGCCCGTCCGGAGCCAGCCGTCGCGGATGGCGACCGAGGTCGCGTCCGGGTCGCGGTAGTAGCCGTCCATGACGGTGTTGCCGCGCACCATGATCTCGCCGATCCGCTCGCCGTCGGGCCGCACGTCGTGCCCCTCGCTGTCCACGACGCGGATCTGGACCCCGGGGATCGGCCAGCCGGTGAGCGCCTGGCGTTCCTGGCGCTTCTCGGGCGGCTCCGCGTCGGTCAGCACCCGCCGCGGCTGGGCCAGCGTGAGGATCGGCGCCGTCTCGGTGAGCCCGTAGCCCACGAAGGCCTGGACACCCAACTGCTCCTCGAGCGCCCGCACGAGGGCCGGCGAGGCGGGCGAGCCGCCGATGATCACCTGGCGCAGGCTCGACAGGTCGAAGCTCGGGCGGTCGTGATGGTGGACGAGCGCGTTGAAGATGGCCGGGACCGCCAGGAGGCGGGTTACCCGGTGGCGCTGGACGAGCTCCATGAGCGCCACGGGGTCGAAACGGCGAAGCATCACGTGACGCCCGCCGACCATGGTCAGGAAGTGGGGGACGCCCCAGCCGTTGACGTGGAAGAGCGGGACGACGTGGAGGACCACATCCTCCTCGCCGAACCCGAGGGCGATCTCGGCGTGCACCGAGTGGAGGTAGAGCTCGCGGTGGGTCAGCGCGACCCCCTTCGGCAGGCCGGTGGTCCCGCTGGTGTAGAAGAGCTCGGCGATCCCGTTCTCGTCGACCTGCGGATGACGCGGCTCGGGCGAGCCACCCGAGAGGAGCGCCTCGTACTCGTCGCTCGCGATGCCTCCCGGCTCGCCCTCGAGGATCACGAAGCGCGGCCGCGTCGTCAGCTGCGGGACGATCGCCTCCACCAGTGGCAGGAAGTCGCGATGGAAGGCGACCAGCTTCGAACCGGCGTGCTCCAGGATGTAGGCGATCTCGTGCGGGGTGAGCCGGATGTTGATGGGGTTGAGCACCGCGCCGGCCTCCAGGACGCCGTAGTAGGCCTCGAGGAGGTGGTGGGTGTTGTACGTGATGAACGAGACGCGGTCGCCGGCTCCGATGCCCAGCCCGTACAGGGCATTCGCCAGGCGATGGGTGCGCTCGGCGTAGGCGCGATAGGTGAACTGCTGCTCGCCGTCGATGACGCCGATCTTGTCGCCGAAGTAGGTCGCGGCCCTGTCGCGGAACTCGAGGACCGAGAGCGGCACGAACACGCGAAACCTCCCTGCTCGATGACTGCAACCGCAGGCGGCTAGTGTCGCGCACCGCGCGCGGCCCGTCACATGGTGCGGGCCACCTCAGCGAGCGTTTCGAGCGGAGGATCGGGCGCTTCGCCGGGTCAGCTCCCCGAGGGTGACATCTCCCGGATCCCGTAGGGGAAGTCGTAGGCGGGCATCAGCTCCAGGAACGGATCCGGGTCGAACGCCTCGGGCCCCAGGACGCCGGCGCCCTTCCAGGTGCCCGTGGCAAGCAGCTCCATCGCGATGACCGGGTTCACGGCCGTCTGCCACACGACCGCCTGCACCCCGTACTTCGCCATGCACGTCTCGTTGTCGGCGACCTGGTAGAGGTAGACCTCGCGCGGTCGCCCGTCCTTCTCGCCCTTGACCCAGGTGCCGGCGCAGGTCTTGCCGAACATCCGGTCGCCCAGGTGGGCGGGGTCCGGCAGGCAGGCCGCCACGACGTCGCGCGGGGCGACCTCCACCCGTCCGACCCGGATCTTGTTCTTGTTGTCGAGGCCGAGCATCTTGATCGTCTTGAGGACCCGGATGAAGTCCTCGCCCAGCCCGTACTTGAAGGTGACCCGCCCGCAGCTCACCCAGCGCGGCACGAGCAGCACTTCCTCGTGCTCGACATTGACGCACTCCTGTGGTCCGATTCCCTCCGGGAAGTCGAACACCTCGGGCTCGGAGAACGGCGGCGTGGTGTACCAGCCGCGATCCTTCTCCCAGATCACGGGCGGGTTGAGGCACTCCTCGATCGTTGTCCAGATCGAGAAGTTCGGCGCGAACTCGTAGCCGCGGACCTCGAGGTTCGCGCCGTCGCGAATGCCGACTTCGTCGATCCGGTCGAACAGGTGCTTTTCGGCATACCGCGCGAAGACGTCGGCCATGCCGGGCTCCACGCCCATGCCGACGAAGGCGAGGAGGCCCTTCGCCTTCCACGCCTCGTCGCGCGCGAACTGGTAGTCGCCGAGCTTCACCCCGCAGACCTGCAGCGGATCGTCGGGGTGGGGCGTGGACAGCGTCATCGCCATGTCCATGTACGAGCAGCCGGCCTCGAACGCGGCGTCGAAGATCTGCTCGTTGAAGAGCGGCTCGACCGCGTTCATCACGAGGTCGACGCCGTGCTTCCGGGCCAGCTCGGTGATCATGGCCCGGTCCGTCGCGTCGACGCGTTCCACCGGGAACCGCTCCGGGTGGCGCAGGCGCGCCTGCACCTCCCTGGCGCGCTCGACGTTGATGTCCGCGAGCACCATGGTCTCGAGCCACGGGCGGTCCTGGGCGATCACCGCGATCGCCTCGCCAACGCCACCGACGCCGACGAGAAGGATCTTCATCTCACTCCTTGGTGCCCGTGGATCGGCTCCGCGGGCGGTATTCGGGTGAACGCGATAACTGGGTCCGCCCGGATGGACGACGCGGTCCGCGTCGATCCCAGCCGGGAACGAGCCGTGAGCCTCAAATACCGGTCGACACCACCGTCGATTCTTCGTGGAACGGGTCGACGTCCGGGATGCCGGGCTTGATGAACCTGCGGATCGGGAAGTAGAGCAGCGCGCCGACCACGATCGCGCCGATCGACAGAGTCACCGAATCCCAGCCGACGGACGTGACCTGGCTGTACACGGCGACCGCCAGGACGAAGACCGGCCCTGCCGTCGCGAGGATCAAGGTCGGCCAGCCGCCGGGGATCCGCTGGCGATCCAGATCCGGGCGGGTCTTCTCCGGCTGTGTCACCCGCAGCCTCCACAGGGCGAAGAAGCAGGCAACGATGACGAGCGAGTTGAGCAGCACGTCCGCGACGACGAGGAACGCGAACGCATTGGTCGCGAAGATCGAGTACGCCACACCCGCCACGACGATCGCGACCCACGGCGTGCCGTTGCGGGCGTGCACGCGCACGAGCCACTTGGGCATCATGCCGTCCTCGGCGAGGGCGAACGGGATCCGGGATGCGCCCAGGCTGTTCCCGATGAACAGCCCGATCATGCTCAGCGCGGCGGCGATCGTCATGGCGTTCCCGAGCAGCGTGCCCAGGTCGCTGCCGGACGTGCCGGCGGTGTTGTCCCCGACCGCCTTCGCGATGTCAGGGAGGTACCAGCCGCTCGAACCCGTCGGGTCGACGCCCCAGGACTGGAGCGTCGTGTTGTCGACGCCGTCATCGTTCATGACCGAGCCGATCGTCTGGCCGTCGCCGGCTTCCGTGCCCCAGAGCAGGTAGCGGCCATCGGCACCCGCGCCGCCGTAGAGGCCGGCGACCACCGGGAGGACGTAGGTCGCGACCGTGAAGATGAGGACGAGGACCATGGCCCGTGGGTACGTCCGGCGCGGGTTCACGATCTCGTCACCGGCCACGGTCGCGAGCTCGAATCCCATGTAGTTCCACATCACCACGAACAGGCCGAGCCCGAAGGCGCCCGAGAGTGTGCTCGCGTTGACGTCCTGGCCGCCGTTCAGGAACGGCAGCGACGGTGCGCCGTGAGCGACCACGTTCGAGATCCCGAGGATCGTCATGATCACGATCGGCACGAGCAGGATCAGGCCGAGCCAGTTCGTCGTGAGCCCGGTAAGCCGGGCGCCGCGGATCTGGAGCGCGGTGATTCCCCAGATGAGGAGCAGCCCAACGAGGATCGACAGCGTGTTCCCGGACAGGTCGATCCCGAAGATCGTCGCGCCGTTGTTCAGAGCCGGGAAGAGGAAGGCGAGGTACGACGCCGCCAGCACCGGGTAGATCGACGCGTCGAGCCACGAAACGACCAGGTTCATCCATCCGCCGAGGAAGCCGGCGAAGGGGCCGAAGGCCTGGTGGAGCCAGTGGTAGTAGCCACCCTCATGCGGCATCATCGAGTTCATCTCGTTGACCATGAACATGAGGGGGATCGAGAAGATCAGCGGCATGATGAACAGGAGGAGCAGCCCGAGGCCGGGACCGGACCCGTCGTTGCCGAACGTCGCCTCGATGCCGAACGTCCCGCCGCAGACCGTGAAGTACATGATCCCGACGAGCGGCGCCAGGGTCAGGCCGCGCTTGAGCTTCTGGCTCTCCCTGCTGATCTCGAGCGCGGCCGCCGGTGCGGTGGAATCTGCCATGGTCGAGACTCCCTCCTCGCGCCACGGGGGTCCCGGTGGGCATACCGGACGGCCGAGAGCCTGACCCGCATGTTGGGTGGGAGGGTACTCCGCGGAAACGGAGCCGTGGCGGCCGCCCCGCACGGTGCAACCCCGTCGACGGTGGGTCCGTTTCCGGGCTGCTCGACGCGCGATCCGTGGCCCGTCAGGCGCCTCGGGTCGTGCCTACCGGATCAGGAAGAGGCTGCCGAGCAGGATGGCCAGGACCCCGAGCGTGATCGCCGTGTAGAGCCGGTCGCCTTCGAGCGCGAACGCGGCGACCGACGTCGCGACCCGGATGACGGGCGTCGCGATGAGCACGACCAGGCCGGCCTGGGCGATCGCGACCGGGCGCAGGGCGGCCAGCCCGTCGGCGATCCCCCCGAAGTCGCTCGCGGACGCGGCGCTCACGCCTCGTCCCAGGAGGGAGCCCTGCCATCCCACGACGAGCGAGCCCGCGAAGCCGACCGCGATGAGCGCTGCGCTCGTACCGACGCCGACGATGAGGACGGTGCTGATCACGGCCCGGAACCGGTCGGGGGTCACAGGCCGATCCCCAGGCCGCGCGCCAGCGTCTGCAGCCCGATCACGATGAGCACGGGCAGGAAGACGAGCCGCACGTGCCGGTTCGACAGGCGCGGCAGGATCCGGGCGCCGATCATCGCGCCGGCGAGGACACCGAGCGCGACCGGCCCGGCGATCGTGACGTCGACGTCTCCGCGCCCAAGGTAGATGCCGGCCGACGCGGCGGCCGTCACCCCGATCATGAAGTTGCTGGTCGCCGAGCTCACTTTCATCGGCAGGCGCATCGCGCCATCCATGGCCAGGACCTTGAGCACGCCCGACCCGATCCCGAGGAGCCCGGAGACGACGCCGGCACCCGCCATCATCGCGAAGCCGAGCGGGATGCGCAGCGCGACGTAGGGGACGTCGTGCCCGAGCCGGGAGTCGGGGTAGGAGCCGGCCAGCCGGAGCCGCGTCGCGAGCGGCGAGGCGACCGTGGACGCAGGCAGCTCCTCGCCGAGCCGAAACGCCTGCTGGATCGCGGAGAAGAGCAGGACGATCCCGAGGAGCACGTAGAGGAAGGTGGGGGCGACGATCGCGGCGAGCAGGGCCCCGCACACCGCACCGCTCGTCGTCGCGAGCTCGAGGAACATCCCGATCCGCATGTCGGTCATGCGATCCCGCACGTACGCGGCCGCCGCGCCGGAGCTCGTCGCGATCACGCTCACGATGCTCGCCCCGATCGCCAGGCGGATGTCGATCCCGAAGAGGAGGGTGAGCGACGGGACGATGAGGATGCCGCCGCCGACTCCGGCAAGAGCGCCGATCAGGCCGGCCGCGATGCTGATCGCGAAGATGCCGACCTCGGCCCCCAGGCTCACC
>JARLHH010000179.1 GCA_031292335.1 Candidatus Limnocylindrales bacterium
CTACTCCTCCAGCCTGGCCGCGGCCACGCTCCAGGACCTGGGATTCTCGCGCGCCACGGACGTGGTCGGCGGTATCACCGGATGGAAGGCGGCCGGCCTCCCGCTCGAGCACGCCTGACCCCGCACCGCGGGACGCGGCTCGCGGCGGTCCGGGCCGCATCCGGGCGCGCTACCGACCGACGAGCGACTCCGCATAAGCCCTGGCCCAGGGCTGGGTCTTCGGGCCGGCCCGGTAGGCTGCGTCGAGCCTGGTCAGCTCGACGGTGAGCTCCGCCAGGGACGTGGTGCGTCCCAGCGCGGCCGGGAAGTCGGACCAGTTCAGGAGCCACCACGCGTAGAACAGCGCCCAGTCCGCGTCGGCGCCACCGGTCTTCTCGGTCACCACCCCGTGCACGTGCTCGGCCCGCTCGAGAATCCCGGCCAGCAGCTCGGCCCGCTCGCTCATCGATCGCTCCTCCCCAGGGGGCGCGCCACCGCCGGCGACGGCCGACGATCCGCGACCCGCGGAGCGTACCCGACCGGCCGCGAGGATCGAATCGAACGACCTGTCGCCCCGCCGCACGAGCCGCTAGAGTCTTGGCCCTACGCAGCGCACGAGCAGGGCGGGGAACGTCATGGACAAGCCGGTCATCCTCACGATCGACGACGATCCGCAGGTGCTCCGCGCGGTCGAGCGGGACCTGCGGGGGCGGTTCGGGTCGGACTACCGGGTCGTGGCGGCCGACGGCGGCGCGTCCGCCCTCGACGCGGCACGCCGGCTCAAGCTGCGCGGCACCCCCATCGCGCTGTTCCTGGCCGACCAGCGGATGCCGGGCATGACGGGGATCGAGTTCCTCGAAGCGGTCAGGGATATCCACCCCGACGCGAAGCGGGTCCTGCTCACCGCCTACGCGGACACCGAGGTCGCGATCGCGGCGATCAACACCATCCGCCTGGACCACTACCTCGTCAAACCGTGGGACCCGCCGGAGGAGCGGCTCTTCCCGGTCCTCGAGGACCTGCTGTCGGACTGGCGGGCCGGCTACCGCCCCCAGTTCGAAGGGATCCGGGTCGTGGGCCACCGATGGTCGGTGCGCGGGCACGCCATCAAGGACTACCTCGCCCGGAACCAGCTCCCCTACCGCTGGCTCGACATCGAGGCCGACCCCGAGGCGATCGCCCTGGCAACAAGCGCCGGCGTGGATGCGTTGCACGAGCCGCTCGTCGTCCTCGCCGATGGAAGCCACCTCGTCGGGCCGTCGAACGCGGAGATCGCCGAGCGGGTCGGGCTGAAGACGCGCGCGGCGCTGCCCTACTACGACCTGGTGATCGCCGGAGGCGGACCGGCGGGGCTGGCCGCCGCCGTGTACGGCGCCTCGGAGGGCCTGGCAACCCTGCTCGTGGAGCGCGAGGCGCCCGGGGGCCAGGCCGGCACGACGTCGCGGATCGAGAACTACCTCGGCTTCCCGGCCGGGTTGAGCGGCGCCGACCTGGCGCGCCGGGCGCTGGCGCAGGCGACGCGCCTCGGCGCGGAGGTGCTGACACCCCAGGCGGTCGCCGGCCTCGTGATCGACGACCGGTACAAGGTCCTCTCGCTGGCCGACGGGGCCCAGGTGAGCTGCCAGGCCCTGCTCGTCGCCACCGGCGTGGAGTACCGGACGCTGGATCTGCCGGGCGCGGATCGCCTCGCGGGCGCGGGCATCTACTACGGGGCGGCGACCACCGAGGCCGCCTTCTACCGCGGCCAGCGGGTGGCGGTGGTGGGCGGTGGCAACTCGGCCGGCCAGGCGGCCGTCTACCTGGCCCGGTTCGCCGAGGTCGTGACCCTGCTCGTCCGCGGCGGATCGCTCGCCGCGGGCATGTCCGCCTACCTCGTCGACCAGATCGCGGAGATGCCGAACATCGCGGTCCGCCTTCGAGCGTCCGTCACGGCGGTGTCGGGGGGCCAGGCGCTGGAGTCGATC
>JARLHH010000180.1 GCA_031292335.1 Candidatus Limnocylindrales bacterium
CGCCGCAGCGCGTCGAGCGACGCCTCGATCAGCCGCGGGTGCGTGTTGAGACCGAGGTAGTTGTTCGAGGCGAGCGTGATCGCCTCCCGGCCGTCGACGGTGACGCGGGTCCGGTTGGCGCTGCTCATGACGCGGAGCGGCCGGTAGAGGCCCTGGGCCCGCACCTGCGCCAGGTCGTCCGCGAGATGCCCCAGCGGGTCGTGCGCAGGCGTCGTGCTGCTCGTGTCTGCCGCCGTGGTGCTCATCGTGGGGTCCTCCGTGCGGCCGGCGGCCGCGACACAGCGTCTGGCCGCGTCATGCGGTCCAGTCCAGGATCACCTTGCCGGCCGCGCCCGAGCGGGCGGCCTCGAACGCCGCGGCGTGCTCGCGGAACGGGAAGCGGTGGGTGATGGCGGGCGTGATGTCGAGCCCGGACTGGAGCATCACCGTCATCTTGTACCAGGTCTCGTACATCTCGCGGCCGTAGATGCCGCGCAGGCTCAGCATCTTGAAGACGATCTCGTTCACGTCGATCGAGATCTCTCCGGTGGGGATCCCGAGGATCGCGATGCTGCCGCCGTGGGCCATGCTGGCGATCGCGGCCCGCAGCGCCGTCGCGTTGCCCGACATCTCGAGGGCGACGTCGTAGCCCTCGGTCATCCCGAGGCTGGCTCCGACCTCGCGCAGGTCGCGCTCGCGCGGGTCGACCGCGATCGTGGCGCCCATCCGCTCCGCGATCGCGCGGCGGACCGGGTTCGGCTCGGAGACCACCACGTGGCGGGCGCCGGCGTGCCGGACGATCGCGGTGGCCATCAGCCCGATCGGCCCCGCCCCGGAGACCAGCACGTCCTCGCCCAGGACCGGGAACGCCAGCGCCGTGTGGACCGCGTTCCCGAATGGGTCGAAGATCGCGGCGACCTCCTCGTCGATGCCGTGCCAGTGGTGCCAGACGTTCGTCATCGGCAGGACCACGAGCTCCGCGAACGCGCCGTCGCGGCCGACTCCCAGGCCGATCGTGTGGGCGCACAGGTGACGCCGGCCGGCGAGGCAGTGGCGGCAGCGCCCGCAGACGACGTGGCCTTCGCCGCTCACGAGATCGCCGGGCGCGAAGTCCGCGACGTTCGAGCCGACCTCCACCACCTCGCCCACGAACTCGTGGCCGATCACGAGCGGCGGCCTGATGTTCTTCGCGGCCCACGCGTCCCAGGACTCGATGTGGAGGTCCGTGCCGCAGATCCCCGTCTTGTGGACGCGGATCAGCACGTCGTTGATGCCGACGGCCGGCTCGGGCCAGTCGCGGAGCTCCAGGCCCGGCCCTTCGGCGGTCTTGACCAGGGCGAGCATGGTTGCCTCCTTCGTGCGGTACGCGTGTTCGGTCGCCG
>JARLHH010000181.1 GCA_031292335.1 Candidatus Limnocylindrales bacterium
CCGCGCGTCGCCGCATACCCCCGGAAAGCTCGCTGGGAAACTTCTCGAGCGTGCCGCCCAACTCCACAAATTCGAGCGCCTCCTCGACCCGCGGTCGGACCTGGTCCGGCGTCGGAAGGTCGAGGGCGTCGGCGTCGACCACGATCTCGCCGCGGCGCGGCGCCAGGATCCGGACGAACGGGCGCGCCACGGGAAGGTCGAACGGGCCGCGCGGCCCTCCTTCCACGACCAGGATCTCGGCGCCGCCGGAACGGTAGACGTCGCGCACGGTCCCGAGCGCCCCGCCCTCCGCGTCGACGACCGGGCAGCCCAGGAGCTCGTGCCAGTAGTAGCTGCCGCGGGGCAGGGCCGGGACAACGGCCGCGTCGGCCTCCAGGTAGACCGACAGGTACGGCGCAGCCGCGTTGCGCGACGGGATCTCGTGGAACCGGATGATCCAGCCCGGCGCCGCGGCCCAGGCCTCGCTGATCGTGAGCGGGTCGGACGCACCTTCCGGGTAGAGGTGCGCCCCTGGCGCGAACCGGGCGACCGGGTCGTCGGTCAGAACTTCCACCCGGAGCCCACCGTTGACGCCGTGGAAGCCCCGGACGAGCGCCACGACGAGGCGCTCGCCGGCGGCGGCCGGCACGCCGGAGATCAGACGATCTCCAGCTGGAACTGCTCGCCGTCGCGGGCGCCGACGACCTTCAGGAGCGTGCGGAGCGCCTTGGCGACGCTCCCGTTCCGGCCGATCACCTTTCCCATGTCGTCTTCCGCGACGCGGAGCTCGATGATGGTTGCGCCGGCCTCCTGGCTGACCACGACCTCGACCTGGTCCGGGTGATCGACGAGCGACTTGGCGACGAACTCGACGAGCTGCGGGGCGGCCATCGGGGTCCCTTCCTACTTCGCGGCCGGCAGGACGCCGGCGTTGCGCAGAAGCCGCTCGACCGTGTCGGACGGCAGGGCTCCCTTGGCGAGCCACGACTTCGTCTTCTCCACGTCGACCGCGAACTCGACCGGCTCCGTGCGGGGGTTGTAGTGCCCGAGGATCTCGATCGTCCGGCCGTCACGCGGGCTTCGGCTGTCGGCCACGACGACGCGATACGCCGGCTGCTTCGTTGCGCCGACGCGGGTGAGGCGAATGCGAGCTGCCATGTCCTGGTTCTTCTCCTCCTGCTCGAGGCGGGCCGCCCTGATGGCCAGCTCACGCCCGTCCTGTTGGGTTCCTACTTGAAGACGAGCACGAACCGGCTCGTGCGGGTCGCTGCGGGCGCCTTCTCCACGGCGGCGAAGGCGTCGAAGGGCTCGAGGAAGGGCTGCACGTCCGTCGTGTAGCTCGCCTGGTCCGCAGCCGGCATCAGCGCTTCCAGGCCTTCCCGGACGCCCGTGATGTTCACGTAGGCATCCATGATGCCCGCTCCTCCGGCGGCGTTGATCGCGTCCTGGTATCCCGCCTGCGAGGCGAGGCCGGCGCTCGCAGGGGTGTCGAGGACGGCTTTCACGAAGTCGACCGTCCCGAGCGCGAACAGGCTGCCCTGGGCTGCCACCGCCAGCGGCGGGATGACGGCGCCGGTGTCACCCATGCCCGGGAGCGCCGGGAGCGCCACCAGCGTGATCGTCCCCGCCGCGTACGGCTGTTGCGTCACGCTGATCCCCGCTCCGCCGCCGGCGAGCGCGAGGACGGCCCGCAGCTGGTCCAGGGTGCGCGTCGCGGCCGCCGGGTCGGTCGCGATGGCGGCCAGGCCGCCGCCCCAGGCCGTCCCGTCGCGGGTCACCGCCAGCGCCGCGTCACCGGCCCAGCCCGCCAGCGACCCGACGCCACCGATCGCGGCGAGCGCCGTGTTCACCTTGTCGAGCGCGGCCTTGCCTGCCGGGTCACAGGCGATCCCCGCCTCGATCCCCGACCAGAGCGCCACGAGCGCCGGGCCTGCCTGCCGGCTCTCGATCGCGACGAGTGTGGTGGCGGGGAGGTGCGCGGCGATCGCGCTGGCCGTGTCCGTCGGCGCCGGGCTGGAACCCGCGCCGGCCGCCGTGGCCGGGGCGACGCGGTCGATCACGAGCGCGCCGCCTGCCGCGTGCGCAAACCCGGCCGACCATCCCGGCGCGGCTGCCATCGCGCTGTCCAGGCAGGCGGCCGGGACGCCGGCCGGGCTGCCTGCCATCGAGACGACGGCCTGCAGCAGCGTGGCGGTGTCCAGGTAGCCGAAGCCGAGATAGGCGCCCGGGGCGGCGGCCTTGGCGGCCACGAACGCGCTGGAGGCGGCGACCGGGCTGGCGCCCTGCGTGTCCAGGGCAGCCTTGACGGTGACCTCCGGGCCCAGCAGGAGGACGGTGCCGCGGGTGGCCCAGGCGAGCGTCATCCCATCGTGGTCGACCGTGGTGATCGTCCCGTCACCGTACGTCGCCGTGGACGCCGTCCCGCCGGCCTCCTTCGCGACCCAGGCGGTGGCGGCCGCGACGTCCTTGACGCTGGCAAGCACCACGAACCCCCGGTCGGGGGCGGTGGCCGCCGCGGGATCCTTCCGGTCGGCCGCGGCGATGTCGAGCAGGTCGCTCGTCAGCGCCACGCCCACCTCTCCGCCAACCCACGGCTCGAGGTCGGAGGTCCAGCTGATCCCGGTCTTCTGGAGCGCCTCGTCCAGCGCCTGGTCGATCTTCGAATCGAGCGAGGCCTGGTCCTTGAACCCGGGGAAGGTGGCGATGATGTTTCCGACGTTCTCACGCTGGTCGCCCGGCAGATCCGCGCGGGCCTCCAGGTAGGCAACGGTCCCGGCCGGGATCCAGCCCTCGACGGCGGACGTCGTCGCACCGGATGTCAGCAGGACGGCGCCCACCGAGGCGGCCCCCACGACGAGCGCGACGACCACCAGTGCGGCGCCCCAGCGCACGAGGCCAGCCGGGCGCACCCGTCCGCCTCCGGCCGTCGATCCGCCCTGGCGCGGGGAACCCGGCTCGACCTGGATCGGTGTGAACTCGGCCATCGTCCGCCTCCCTCGGCCTCAGCGGCCGAAGACCCCGGGGAGCCGGCGGCCCCCGCGGAGCTGCTTCATGAGCTTCTGCATCTCACCGAACTGTTTGACGAGGCGGTTGACCTCCATGATCGAGGTGCCTGAGCCCGCCGCGATGCGGCGCCGTCTGCTCCCGTTCAGGATCGTCGGGTCGCGCCGCTCGCCCGCGGTCATCGACCGGATGATGGCTTCCGTCCGCCGGAGGTCCCCGCGGTCCACCGAATCCTGCGCCTGGCGCGCCATCCCGCCAAGCCCCGGGATCATCTCCATGACCTGGCCGAGCGGCCCCATCTTCTTGACCTGCTGCAGCTGGTCGAGCATGTCCTCCAGGCTGAAGCTCCCGGACTGGAGCTTCGCGGCGGCCTTCTCGGCCTGGGTCGCGTCGAAGGCATCCTGGGCACGCTCGATCAGGGTGAGGACATCGCCCATCCCGAGGATCCGGCCGGCCAGACGGTCCGGGTGGAACGGTTCCAGCGCGTCGGTCTTCTCGCCCGTGCCGAGGAACTTGACCGGCAGCCCGGTGACCGCGCTGATCGAGAGCGCGGCCCCGCCGCGCGCATCGCCGTCGATCTTGGTGAGCACGAGGCCCGTCAGCGGCACGGCCGCGGCGAATGCCTGGGCCACGGCGACCGCCTCCTGGCCGGACATCGCGTCCACGACCAGCAGCGTCTCGACCGGGCGGACCGCGCGCACCAGCTCGGTCACCTCGGCCATCAGGACCTCGTCCAGGGTCAGCCGGCCGGCCGTGTCCAGGATCACGGTGTCGCGGACTTCGTGGCGCGCATGGGCGATCCCGAGCCGGCCGATCTCCGGGACGCTGGTCCCCGCGGGGGCGGCGAAGACCGGCAGGTCCAGGCTTGCCCCGAGGGTGACCAGCTGGTCGATGGCTGCCGGCCGGTACGGGTCGGCCGCGACGAGCAGCGGACGCCGGCCGATCTTGACGATATGGCGGGCCAGCTTTGCCGCCGTCGTGGTCTTGCCGGAGCCCTGCAGCCCGACCAGGGCGATGACGGCCGGGTTGCCCGCCAGGTGGAGCGTGCGGTCGCCGGCGGACAGGAGCGCCGTCAGCTCGTCGTTGACGATCTTGACGACCTGTTGACCGGCGTTGAGCGAGGCCAGGATCTCGCTCCCGGTCGCCCGGTCGCGGACCCGGGCCGTGAAGTCCTTGACGACCTTGAAGTTGACGTCCGCCTCCAGGAGCGCCAGGCGCACCTCGCGCATCGCCGTGTCGACGTCGGCCTCGCTGATCCGGCCGTGACCGGTGAGCGAGCCGAGCGTACGGCGGAGGCGCTCGGAAAGGGCGTCGAACATGGCGGGGGATGGTCTCCTGCGAGCCGGTGGCGTGACGGCACGACCGGCGCCGTCACGTGGTGCGCGAGTTCTGGCGACACCGAAGAGCCCGAGTGTACCCCACCCTTCCCGGATCGCGCCCGATCAGCCGAAGAGCGCCCCCACGAACGCCTCTGGATCGAATGGAAGCAGGTCGCCGACCTTCTCCCCTACCCCGACGAACCGGACGGGCACCCCGAGCGCCTGCTCGATCGCGAAGACGATCCCGCCCTTCGCCGTCGAATCGAGCTTCGTCAGGATGATCCCGGTCAGGCCGGTCGAGGCATGGAAGGCCTTCGCCTGGGCCAGGCCGTTCTGTCCCGTGGTTGCGTCGAGGACGAACAGGACCTCCGGCTGCGCCCCCGGAAGGCGGCGGTCGATCACGCGGCGCATCTTCGCCAGCTCGTCCATCAGGTTCGACTTGGTGTGAAGCCGCCCGGCGGTGTCGGCGATCAGCACGTCCACGCGTCGGGCGACCGCCGCGTCGACGGCGTCGTACACCACGGCAGACGGGTCGGCGCCCGGGGCGTGCGCCACGACCTGCGCGCCTGCCCGGTCACCCCAGGTCCGCAGCTGCTCGATGGCCGCGGCCCGGAATGTGTCCCCGGCGGCCAACAGCACCGTCTGGCCCTCGGCGCGATAGCGCGCGGCGAGCTTCCCGATCGTGGTCGTCTTGCCGGTCCCGTTGACCCCCACGACAAGGATCACCGCGGGCGACTCCGGGCCCGCCCGGTGCGGCACCCAGCCGGGGTCGCGGTCTACGAGCAGCGCCGTCAGCTCGGCCCGGACGGCCGCCACCGGGCCGCCCGCCTCGCGACGCCGCCGAGCCCGCTCCACGACCTCCAGGGCGAGCGTCGCGCCGACGTCGCCCCCGATCAGGGTCTCCTCCACGGCCTCCCAGGTCGCCGCATCGGGGTCTCCCCGACCCAGCAGCCCCTTGAGCCTGGCGACGAAGCCGCCGCGGCTGCGCTCGACGCCCGCGGAGAGGCCATCGCCGTCGCGCGCCGCACCGGCTCCCGGCGCCGCCGCCTGCCCCGACGGCTGGACTTCGTCGCGCTGCGTGACCGGGCCTGCCGGCGGCTGGACGTCGTCGGGCGCCGGTGACGGCTCCTCGACCTCGGCCGCAGGCCCGGCGTCCGGCACGGCGGCATCACCGTCCGGCCGATCCGGCTCGGAAGGTCGCCGTCGCCAGAACATGGTTGGTCTCCCTCCTCAGCCGGCCGGCGCGGGCGCAGGGAGCGCGCCAGCGCGGTCGCCGGCCGCGCGCTCCGCGATCGCGGTCGCCTCGTCGAGCCGGAGGCTGATGACGTGGCTCACGGCGTCCTCGCCGACCGTCACGCCGAAGAGGGCATCGGCCGCCTCGATCGTGCCGCGGTTGTGGGTGATGACGACGAACTGGGTGGACGCCGCCAGCCCCTGGAGCGCCTCCACGAACCGGCCAACGTTCGCCTCGTCGAGCGCGGCGTCCACCTCGTCCAGGACGCAGAACGGCACCGGCCGGACTTCCAGCATCGCGAAGAGGAGCGCGACGGCGGTCAGGGCGCGCTCGCCGCCCGAGAGCATGGCCAGCGCCTGGGCCTTCTTGCCCGGTGGGCGGGCGGTGATGTCCACGCCCGTCGCCGCGAGATCGGCCGGGTCCGTGAGGCTGAGCCGGGCGTAGCCACCCCCGAAGAGCTGCCGGAAGCGGCGGTCGAAGGCGGCCTCGAGCGCGCTGAAGGTGGCGCGGAACTGGCTCGCGATCAGTGCGTCGAGCTCGGTGATCAGGGCCCGCGTCCGGTCGATCGCCCGGTCCAGGTCCCGCCGCTGCGTCTCCAGCGCGTCGAGGCGCGACCGGATCGCCGCGTACTCCTCGACCGCGAACGGGTTCGGTGCGCCGAGCTCGTGGAATCGCCGACGGAGCGTGGCGAGGCGCCCGGGCGGCACACTCTCGCCGGCGGGAGCTCCCTCCGCCCAGCGCTCCCCCGCCCGCGCCAGCGCGGCTGCCAGGCGCGTCCCGTCGTCTTCCGCCGGCTCGCCCTCCGGGCGGCCGGGATCGCCCGTGCCGGGTACCGCGGGAAGCGTCGCGTCGCCGGGCGGCACGAGCGCCTCGATCCCCAGCTCGCCGAGCCCGGCGAGCTCGACGAGCGCCTGCTCGCGGATTGCCTCGATCTCGAGACGCGCCTCCAGCTCCCGCACGGTCTCGGCCCGAACCAGCTCCTCGGTCCGGCGGAGGCGCTCGCGCGCCGCCCCGACTGCGGTCTCGGCCGTCCGCAGCCGTTCCCGGTCGGCCGCGTCGGCGACGAGGCACTGGTCGAGCGTCCCGCGCGCGGCATCCTCGCGCGCGGTCGCCACGGCCAGGTCCCGCTCGCGCGTCTCCCGGAGGGCGGTCAGAGCCTCGTCGCGAACCGCGAGCGCGGCGGCTTCGAGGTCGGCCCGCGAGATCCCCTCCTCGGCCAGCGTGGCGGCCGCCTCCGCCCGGGCACGCCGATCCTCCGCGGCTCGCCGCCGGACGTCCAGTGCCGCCCGCTCGGCAACCAGCCGGTCGCGCCGGATGCGCAGGTCGGCCGCCCGCGTCTCCCAGGCCGCCAGGGCACCCGCCGAATCCGCGGGCGCGCCGCCGGCCTCGACCGGGGCCGGGATGGCTTCCTGCTCGCGCGCGGCGTCGGCTCCGTCGGCGCCGCCCGGGAGCCCAGCCAGGCGATCGGCCAGCGCCGACCGCTCGGCGGCGAGCGCCGTCACGCGCGAGGCAAGCCAGCCGGCCTCCCGGGCAACCTGCTCCGCATCGCGGGCCACCCGTCGTTCGGCCTACTCCGTCGACCGGACCCGCGAGGCGGCGTCCCCCTCCGCGCGCCGCGCCTGCGCATCCGCGGCCCGGGCGGCCTCGGCGGCAGCGTGCATCTCGGCGAGCCGCCCGTCGGCGTCGACCCGTTCGGCCTCCGCCGCCTCGAGCTGGCGACGCACCGCTTCGACCTCGGCAC
>JARLHH010000182.1 GCA_031292335.1 Candidatus Limnocylindrales bacterium
ATTCAATCGCGAACCCGACCCGCCGCACTTCGGCGTGCAGGCGCTGGCTGCAGCAGGAATTGAAAGGTGCGCGGCGCACCGGAACCATCTGACGATGGGGGGCACTGCGCTGTCCAGTGGTCTGTGACGCTGATCACACCACGCACAACTGGCCCAGATGTGGCGCTCGACGATGTTGCCTACGATTTCGCGTCCGCCACGACGGTCCCTTGCTCGCATAGGCAACCGGACACTTCAGGTACGCCGCCTCACGGCCGCAGACCCTGCGGTCCGGGCCGGCGCGACCAGTGGTGGCAGAGAACCGGTGGCGCGACGTCAACAAACCACGCTGCTCGAACCGTGCGGCGGGCCCGGTTGACGGCAACACGCTGCGGGCCGTGCCCCACAGCGAGCCGACCAATCGCCGGGGGCGATCCGCATCGCGTACAGTCCGTTGGTGCGATCAAGTTGCCTCGGATCGACCTCGCACTGGAAGTTGTTCGCGGTCTCGCTGGTCGCGACGCTGATCGCCACCGCCTGCGGCTCGACCGCCCCCCTCCTGTCACCTACTCCGACCAGCGCGCTGCCGGCGAGTGCCGCGCCGAGCGTCATCGCGGCCCCGCCCGCCGCCACCCCGCCTCCGACCCTCGCAGCTCCGCCGCCCGTGTCCTGGACCGACTGCGGAGGCGGCTTCGAGTGTGGGACCGTCGACGTGCCCCGGGACTATGCGGACCCGCTCGGCCCGGTCGTGCGACTCGCCCTGATCCGGCTCGAGGCGAGCGATCCGGCGCATCGGATCGGCTCGCTGGTGGTGAACCCGGGCGGACCCGGCGAGAGCGGCGTCGACTTCGTGCGGCAGGTCGCCACCGCGATCTTTCCCACCGAGATCCGCGCCCGGTTCGACATCGTCGGCTTCGACCCGCGGGGGGTTGGGTCGAGCACCCCCGTCCACTGCCTCGACACCCTCGACCACTTCGTCCCGCTGGACGCGACGGCGGCCACCCGGGCGGGCCTTGCCGACCTGCTCGGCGGCGCGAAGGCGTTCGCCCAGCAGTGTGGGGAGCGCAACGCCGACCTCCTCGCGCATCTCTCGACGGCGGACGTGGCCCGCGACCTCGACCAGATCCGCGCGGCGCTCGGGGACGAGCAGCTCACCTACCTTGGGTTCTCCTACGGGACGCTCATCGGCGAGGACTACGCGTCGCTCTTCCCGACCCACATCCGTGCGCTCGCCCTCGATGGCGTCGTCGACCCGAGCCTCGGCGAAGCGGCCCTCCGTCAGGACCAGGCCGTCGCGTTCGAGGGAGCGCTCGACCGGTTCCTGGCCGACTGCGCGGCCCACCCGAGCTGCGCCTTCTACTCCGGGGGCCGCCCGGGCCCCGCGTTCGACGCCCTCATGCGCCAGATCGAGCGCCACCCCGTGGCCACGCCGAGCCTGACGAACCGCGAACCCGTCGGGCCGACGCAGGCGTGGGACGCAGTCACCCAGGCGCTCTACGCCCGGGCTGCCTGGCCCGTGCTCGCGGAGGCGCTCGCCCAGGCCCAGGACGGTGACGGGAGCCTCCTGCTCCTCATCGGCGATCCGCTTCGTGGCCGCAACAGCGATGGCTCGTACTCCAACCTCATTGACGCCTACGACGCCGTCACCTGCCTCGACTGGCCGTCGCCCCGTGATCCCGCTGCCTACAGCGCGATGGCGAGCCGGTTCACCGCGGCCGCGCCGCGCGTCGGGCGGCTGCTCGCGTTCAACGACGTCGAGTGCGCCTACTGGCCGGTGCCCCCCGCGCGGCTGCCCGCTCCGGTCGCGGCACCCGGAGCACCACCGATCCTCCTCGTGGGCTCAACCGGCGATCCGGCCACGCCGTATGCCTGGGCACAGGCCGTGGCGCGGCAGCTCTCCTCCGCCGTCCTCGTCACGCGCGTCGGCGAGGGCCATACCGGGTACCTCGTGAGCGCATGTGTTCGCGGCGCGATCGATGCCTACCTCCTCGACCGCTCCGTGCCAGCCGTGGGCCTGCGCTGCACGCACTGAGGGCGCGCAGCCTATGGCGCGGAGGATTGCCGAGGGCAAGTCCTGCCCGGACGCGGTCCGATGCCTACAGCCGCCGGTACGTCCGCAGCCTTCAACCTGCTCGACGTGACCAGCACAGCGGGGCGACCTTCTAGTTGCCCGCCCGGATCGCAGTGACGCCGTGCATGGTGCCGACCAGCACAAGGCCATCCCAGAGGGTCGGCGACGCGAAGTGAGGAACCGGGCCAACCGCGATCTGCGCCAGCACGGCTCCGGTCAAGGGAGACAGTGCCTGCAGCTCCCCGCTCCCAAGCGCGAGGCTCCAGATTGCGCCCCCGCCGATCACGGGCGGCCCGTTGGCCCCGGCCTGCGCCTTCCAGCCCAGCCGGATCGAGCCACTCGACCCGATCTGGATCATGCGGAGCCCATCCGAGCACGGCACGTAGATTGTGGAGCCGCTCTGGGCGGCGCCTCCGAAGGCGGCGCAGACCAGGCGTGACGAGACCTGGCCGCCGATCCCGCCGAGCGAACCCGCGCGCAGGACGTAGCCGATGCCGCTCTTGCCCGCGATGAAGACCCAGCCGCCCGGCACGAGCACCGGGCTCAGCGAGCCGAGGTCCGCGTCACTCGCGTTGTCCTGCGCCCATTGGGATGGAGCGAACCGCGAGCGGAGCTTCAGCGTCGGCGAGAGCTCGAGGACGGAGTCGCTGCCGTCGTAGGTCGTCGTCGAACTGCCGTTGCCGACCGAGACGTAGAGGTTGCCGTGTGTGTCGAGGACGGGGCCGCCGGTAGCCCAGACCGCACCCTCGCGCGCGACGGGCACCCGGTAGGCGATCGTCGCGCCGTGCCCGCTCACCGGCACCCCGACGACCTTGCCGCGGTACGCCCCGCAGTCGCCGGCGAGGCCGCCGAAGCCCACGTAGACGTAACCGTTGCCGAGCGCCAGGGCCGCCCGCTGCTGGTGGGCGAGCGGGCTGTCGCCGGGCAGATCGACGCTGCGTGACCAGCGCACGACACCGGTCGACGCATCGAGGGCGAAGAGCACGTGATGAGGGCCCGCAAGCTCCGCCACGACGAACAGTGATCCGCTTGCCCGATCGTAGACCGGGGTGCTCGTGATCCCGAGCGGGTCGATGTTGCCGCACGGGAGCGACGAGAGCGGTACCGGCGTGCCGAGGTGACGTCGCCAGGCGACGCGCCCGTTCGCGGGGTCGATGGAATAGACGCTGTCGTTCTCGGTGGCCACCATGACCCGACCGCTCACCCCGAGCGGCTCCCCGTAGACCGCGCCATCCAGGGTCGCCGACCAGGCTTGCACAAGGCCGCCGCGGAGAGCCGGGAAGCCGCTCGCGACGCCGGTCCGCGTGTCGTTGCCGTGGTACACGGGCCAGTCGACCGCCATGGTCGGCGCCGTCGTGGCGAGGTGCGGCGCTGCTTTCGGGCTGGCGCCGGCCTCGATCGGCGACGGAGCGGCCGGTCCCGTCGTGACCGGTGCGGAGGTCGATGAAGGCACCGGGCCGCACCCGGCGACGACGAGGCACAGCCCGATGGCAACACCTGCGAGACGACGAGCCCGCTTCATCCCCGCTTGGTGGGACGCAGTGTCCAG
>JARLHH010000183.1 GCA_031292335.1 Candidatus Limnocylindrales bacterium
ACCCTGCTCGTCCGCGGCGGATCGCTCGCCGCGGGCATGTCCGCCTACCTCGTCGACCAGATCGCGGAGATGCCGAACATCGCGGTCCGCCTTCGAGCGTCCGTCACGGCGGTGTCGGGGGGCCAGGCGCTGGAGTCGATCCAGGTCGAGGACGCGGAGACGAAGACCCGCGAGCCGCTGCCCGTCGCCGCGATGTTCGTGTTCATCGGACAGGCGCCGCGTACGGACTGGCTCGGCGGCATCGTGGAACGCGACCAGGCCGGCTTCGTGGTGACAGGTCCCGGCCTCGCGCGCAGCGGGGATCGCGTGCCCGGCTGGCCGCTGGCCCGCGAGCCGTTCATGCTCGAGACGAGCGTGCCCGGGATCTTCTGCGCCGGTGACGTGCGGTCGCGCTCCGTCAAGCGGATCGCGTCGGCGGTGGGTGAGGGATCGATGGCGGTGCAGTTCGTCCACCAGCACCTCGCCGGCCTGTAGCGCGCGATGGCTCTCTCGTCCATCGACCGCGCGCTTCTCCGGCGCGTTCCCCTGTTCGCCGCGCTGGCCGACGACGACCTCGAGTGGATCGCCCGGGCCTGCCAGACGCTCGACCTGTCCCCGGGCGACATCCTGGCCGCGGAGGGAGACGAGGGCGAGTCCCTCTTCGTGATCACGGATGGAGAGCTCGAGGTCGTGAAGCGGTCGCGAAAGGCGGACGTGCCGCTCGCCCGCCTTGGTCCGGGCGAGATCGTCGGCGAGATGGCGGTCCTGGAGGGCTCGCCGCGCAACGCGACGATCCGGGCCGTGGCGGCGACCCGCGTGATCGCGATCGGCCGGGAGGTCGTGCTGGAGCTGGTGCGCACGCGCCCGTCCGCCGCGATGTCGATCATCCGCACGGTGACCGGTCGCCTGCGAAGCACGGAAGCCCTGCTCCGCGAACGCGAGAAGCTGGCCGCGCTGGGGACGCTCTCCGCCGGGCTGGCCCACGAGCTCAACAACCCTGCAGCCGCCGTGCAGCGCAGCTCGGGGCTGCTGCGCGAAGCGCTGGATCGGTGGGCCAACGCCACCCACGAGCTTGGGAGTGTCGTCTCCGATGCGCAGCGTGCCGCGGTGGTCGGGGACCTCGGCACCGCGATCCCCCGACGTGCGGCCGCCGGCGCCGCCGCCGACCCGCTCGAGGTGGGTGACCGGGCCGACGACCTGGAGCGGTACCTGGCCGGGCGCGGCGTCGCCGACGCGGCGGGGCTCGCCGCGACCCTCGCCGCGGGGGGCTGGACCCGGGAGCACCTGCAGCCGGCGGACGCGGCGTTTCCCGGTCCGGCTCTCGGCGCGGTGGTCGAATGGATCGCGTCCGGGAGCGAGGTCGATGCCCTCGTCGACGAGGTTGGAACCGGCGCCCGCCGGATCTCCGAGATCGTCAGGGCGGTCAAGGACTACTCGTACATGGACCAGGCGCCGGTCCAGCAGGTGGACGTGACGGCCGGCCTGGAGAACACGCTGGTCATCCTCCGGCCCAAGCTCAAGGGCGGGATCGAGATCGTGCGCGACTACCAGCCCGGGCTGCCGGCGATCGAGGCGTTGGGCAGCGAGCTCAACCAGGTGTGGACGAACATCCTCGACAACGCGATCGATGCGATGGGCGGCCACGGCCGCATCCGGATCCGCGCCTTCGCGCGCGACGGCGACGTGGTCGTCGAGATCTGTGACGACGGGCCCGGGATGCCCCCTGAGGTCCGCGAGCGGATCTTCGAGCCCTTCTACACGACCAAGCCACCCGGCAGCGGCACGGGTCTCGGGCTGCACATCTCCCACAACGTGGTTGGCCGCCACGGGGGCCGGATCGAGGTGCGCTCCCACCCCGGCGAGACGTGCTTCGAGGTCGTCCTCCCGATCGGGCGGCGGGCCGGGTAGCGAGCGCGACGGGAGCGCGGCGGGTCGCGCCGGCTTGCACGCTGCCGGCTTGCCCGTGTCGCAGATCCGTCAATCCGTCAGGTCATCTGGTCAGTGATCCTGTCAGTCGCTCCCGCTGTTGCCGTTCGTAGAGCTTGGTTCCCGGCTTGACCCGTCGCCAGGGGTGGGTGGCCGCCGGGAGGGCGGAGGAGCCGACGCTCGGGACGGCGCTGCCGAGCTGGCTCCTGGCCCGATCGAGCGCCCGGAGCTGGACCGGGTCGGCGGGGGCTTCGGTCGTGACGAGGGCACGCTCGCCGTCCCATACGACGAGCCGGCCGTCGAGGCGGAGCTCGAGCTCCACCCGCTGGCCTGAGCGGCTGCGCCCGTTGGGCCGGGCCGGCAGCTGCAGGATCGTCGCCCCGGCCCGGACCGTCCCGGCGCCGGCGACGACCCGGCGGTAGCGGAGCGCGCAGACCCGCTCGAGCCGGACGCC
>JARLHH010000184.1 GCA_031292335.1 Candidatus Limnocylindrales bacterium
AACCCGGTGCGCGATCCGCTTGGAGAGGTCGAGGTCGGCCGAATCGAGGTTGATGTTCCAGGCGATCAGGAACGGCCGCGCACCGACGGCCGTCGCGCCGCCGCGGGGATGCATCCGCACCGGGCCGAAGTCCGGCTCACGTCCTGCGGTCGCGATCTCCTCGACGAGCCCCTCGTACTGCCCGCGTCGCACGTCGGCCAGCCGGACCCGGCCGGGCCGCGAGGCCGCTGCCGCGTAGAGGTAGACCGGCAGGTCGAAGCGCCCCGCGATCCGCTGTCCGAAGTCCCGCGCGAAACCGACGCAGGCGTCCAGCGTGGTGTCCCCCAGCGGCACGAACGGGATCACGTCCACGGCGCCGATCCGCGGGTGCTCGCCGGTCTGGGTGCGCATGTCGATCTCGACGAGCGCGCGCTCCACGAGCCGCTCCAGCGCGTCGCTCACTGCGCCCACCGGGCCGGCGAGCGTGAACACGCTCCGGTTGTGGCTGGCATCGCTGGTGCGGTCCAGGAGGTGGGCACCGGGGACGCTCGCCGCAGCGGCGGCCAGGCGGTCCACGGCGTCGAGCCGACGGCCCTCGGACACGTTCGGGACGGATTCGACAAGCGTCGTCATGGATCAATCGTGACACGCCCGCCACGGCCGCGGGCTGCTCCGCACGCACCGCATCGACGCCCGGAGGGCGTGGTTGGCTCGTTACAGTGACGCGATCGTGCCCGAGCTACCTCCCGCCCCCCTCCCGCTGGTCCGCCATCCCGACTTCCTGAAGCTCTGGTCGGCCGAGACGGTCAGCCAGCTCGGGAGCCAGGTCAGCCAGCTCGCGATCCCGTTCGTGGCGCTCGGGGTCCTCAACGCGTCGACGTTCGAGGTCGCGCTCCTCAACGTCGTCGAGATGCTCCCGTTCCTGCTGGTCGGCCTGGTCGCCGGGGTCTGGGTGGATCGCCTGCGGCGGCGGCCGATCCTGGTCGCGTGCGACCTCGGGCGGGCCGCCCTGCTCGCGACGATCCCGCTCGCCTACCTGCTGAACGTCCTGACGATCGTCCAGCTCTACGCGGTCGGGGCGGCCGTCGGGCTCCTGACGGTCTTCTTCGACGTCGCCTACCAGAGCTACCTCCCCTCGCTGGTGACGCGAGAGCAGCTCCAGGAGGGCAACGCCAAGCTCGAGATCAGCCGGGCCGGCGCCCAGGTGGTCGGCCCCGGCCTGGCCGGCCTGCTGATCGGGATCGTGCGGGCGCCGTTCGCCGTCGCGCTCGACGCGTTGTCGTTCCTCGGCTCGGGGCTGTTCATCTTCTGGATCCGCCGCCCGGAGCTCCCGCCCGACCACGACGCCGGCGACGGCTCCCCACGGCCCGGGTTCCGAGCCGAGATGGCCGAGGGGCTGCGCTGGGTGGTGGGCAGCCCATACCTGCGCAGCATCGCCATGTGCACCGGCAGCTCGAACCTCTTCAGCTCGATCGCGTTCTCGGTTGAGCTCGTGTTCGCCGTCCGGATCCTGGGCATGACCGCTGAGGGAATCGGCGCTGCGTTGTCGATCGGGTCGCTGGGCGCCGTGCTGGGCGCCTTCACGGCGAACCGGATCTCGGGGCGATTCGGCGTCGGCCCGACCATCGTGACGTTCGCCGCGCTCGGCGGCCCGCCGGTGATCCTCTTCGCGCTCGCCCCGGTCGGCACGCCGATGATCGTCCTGGTCGGTCTCGTCGCGCTCGTTGCCTTCTGTGG
>JARLHH010000185.1 GCA_031292335.1 Candidatus Limnocylindrales bacterium
AAGGCGGGGCCGCCCTCGACGAAGGCCGCCATGCGTGCGAGGCACGTCGCGACCGCGATCTCGTCGTCAGTGAGGCGAGCAGGCACGAAGGGATTTCGGTAGACCCACTCGTCGCCCAGCGTGATCCCCGCGTGATACAGGCCCTCCAGGTTCCCGTCGTGACCGGTGTCGCGCCGGGCGAGCTCGACTGTCACCGGGGTCGTCGCATCCCGCAGCGCTCGGACGGTCATACCGGCAATCTCGCCACGTTCGCCCCGCACGAGGACACGCGGCAAGCGGATCCACGAGAAGTACTGGTCCGGCGTGAAGTCGTAGACGCCGAGGCGATCTCCGAAGTCCAGCCAGGCGAGAAGCTGCTCCGACGTCTCGATCCGCTCGCTGTCCGGCGGCCCGGATCGGTTCGGTCCGGCCACGAGCGGCGACGCGAACCGCCGGGCGGTGATCGTCGCCGGCTGGAAGCCGACGCCGAGATACCGGCGCAGCAGGTCGATGCCGTGATAGTCGTGCGCCACTGAGACCTGCGCCTGGCTGACGATGCCGAGCAACCCGGAGCGGGCCACCGCCAGCCGGGCGGCATGGTTCGGCTGGAACTGGTACTGCTCCGCCACCTGGATCCGGGCGTCCGAGGCGGCGAGTCCACGGAGGGCCGCGAGCGCCACCAGGTCCGGCGCCGGCGGCGTCTCCGCAAGGATCGGCACCCGGGCATCCGACATCTCGCGAAGAACATGCGGCATCGCGGTCCGCGGGACCGCAACGACCACGAACCGCGGATCGTCCGCCCGCAGATCCTCGAGCGACGCGCGGACCGGCAGGCCCCACGCGCCCGACACGGTGGCCGCCCGACCTTGATCCCTGGTCAGCACGCCGGTGACGCGGAACAGCCCGGGGAGCGCCCGCGCTGCCCGGACGTAGAACCCGGCGCGCCAGCCGGCCCCGGCGATCGCGAATGGCACGACGTCCATCGGTCCCTCCCCGGTTGCACCCGCCCATCGCGGCGCACCGCCCGCATGATGCGCCAGCCACTCGACAGCACGCGGCTCCGACTCCGGCCGTCCGTTGGCGCGGCGGTGAACAGCACGCCTGGGCACGCTGCCGAGTGCCGTCAGAGCAGGATCGGCGCGGGACCGACGGTGGCGCTCCGGAGGAGCATGAAGAACGGCGAAGCCGGCAGGCGCGTGTAGGTGGCCCGGCCGCCCTCGATCGGGATGCGGACGGCGCTGTACAGGTTGCCCCGGCCGTCCCGCCACCACGTGTAGCGGACCTGGACCGGCGTTCGCACGGTCGGACTGGTCACGTGCACCGTGTTGCCCACGATCTTCGCCGTGGCCGGGTGGAACCCGCCGCTTGGCCCGGCCAGGGAGAAGGGCCCGGGGGCGCCGGCCGGCTGCCATTCGGACCCCGTGACCAGGCCGCTGCCGACGTTGGTGAAGCTGATCACGACCGTCCTGCCGCGAACAAAGGACCGGACCGGGTCGGGGATCGGTCCGACGGGGGCGACCGCCTCCCCGTAAGCGACCGCGCGCGCCCCGATGGCCAGGCGGATCCCGACGGGCCGCTTGTTGGCCGGGTGGAGCGCCGTGCCGCCGAGGATCGGCAGGTCGGTGGTGACGGCCAGGAACGTGTTCGGCACGGTCAGGTACGCCTGGAGCTGGGCCTGCTGCGTGTCGGGCGTGCGGCCGAACGGGAGCTGCACGATGCCGAAGGGGAAGTCACCCTCGCCCCACGCGGCGCGCCACTCGGCGATGAGCCCCTGCAGCATGTTGTAGTAGACCGCCGCGCAGTCGCGCGAGTCGTTCTCGCCCTGGTACCAGACGAAGCCCCGGATCGCGTATGGCGCGAGCGGAAGGATCTTCGTATCGAAGAGCCGGCCGTCGGCACCCGGCGCATTGTCGCGTGCCAGCTGCATCGACGTGCAGGTGCCGCCCGTGGCGTGGGTCCACTCCGCGATGTACGTGCCCCCCTTCGTGGACTGGACCAGGCCGATGGGGACGCCGAGGTCCTCCGCCAGCTCCCGGCCGAAGTAGTAGCAGACCGCCGAGAAGAGGCTCGCGGTCCCTGGTGTCGGAACCTTCCAGGTGACC
>JARLHH010000024.1 GCA_031292335.1 Candidatus Limnocylindrales bacterium
CAATCACCCGAGTCGAACCCGTACGCGTCCAGGTCAGGACGGATTGGCTGACCGGCCGCCCCCGCGAGATCCGCTGGGGAGAGCAGGTCTACCCCGTCAAGAACATTGCGGCCGTGCGCCGCGCCACCGCCGCATATCCGGTCGAGGTCGGCCCGTCCACGACCTTCGAGGTGGACACGGGCGGCGCACGTCTCGCGCTCACGTTCCGCCACCGCGGCCGCCGCTGGACAGTCGACGGCGTGGACACGACGGAGCGCCGCGCCGCGTAGCGCCCTCTTCGTCCCATACCTGCGTGGGCTCTCGACGCCTCCAGAGGCGGGGCGGAGGACGCCCGATCCCTCGCGGCCACGGAATCGCCCCGGCCGCGACGCGAACGCCCCGTGCGCCCGCGGCGGGAGCCGCCGGGAATCGACATGAGCCACATGCGCCGCCGCCGTCCCGCGCGGCGCATCCATCGGGTCCGGGGCGGATGCCACCGGTACGGCGTCCGCCCCGGACCCGGCCACCCGCGATCGATCCCGCTGGCCGTGTGACGGGTCGGGCCGGCCCATACAATCGATGCATGTCGGATCACCCGGCGCCGGGCTTCGGATCGCTGACGCTGCAGGCGTTCCTCGACCAGCTCGCGTCGTCGGCCCCGATCCCGGGTGGCGGGAGCGCGGCGGCTGTCGCGGCCGGCCTGGCCGCCGGGCTCGTGGCGATGGTCGCCGGGCTGTCCGAGGATCGTCCGGCTTACGCGCCGTTTGCGGCCACGCACGCGCGGGCCGGTGGGGCAGGGCGTGCGCTCGCGGCGCAACTGCTCGCCCTGGCGGACGAGGATGCCGCCGCGTACGGCGCGTTCGCGGTGGCGATGAAGCTGCCGCGGGGCACGGACGACGAGAGAGCAGCGCGCTCGGTCGCGATCCGCGCCGCCGCCGTGACCGCGGCCGAGGTGCCGCTGCGAACACTGGAAGCGTGCCGCGATCTCGTGGTCGCGTCGGAGGCGCTGGCGGGGCGGAGCAACCGGAACGCGGCGAGCGACCTCGTGGTCGCGTCCCGGCTGGCGGAGGCGGCCGCGCACGGGGCCGCGGAGAACGTGATGGTGAACCTGCCAGCGCTCGCCGACGAAGCACGGGTTGACGAGCTTCGCGGGCAGGTGGCGACGATCCTGGCGGAGGTCGCGGACCACGCCGAGTCGACCCGCGCGTTCGTGGAGCTCGGCGAGCTCCGGGAGCCGGAGCTGGAACCGGGGCCGCAATCCGCATGACTGGCCCGGAACCCGCCGGCGGGGAGCCGGCCGGGCCCCGGCTGCTCCGCGGTGGCCCGATCGCCACCGACGTGCGCGCCGCCGTGGCCGCGGACGTGGCCGCGTTCCGCGACGAGCACGGCTTCGCGCCCGCGCTGGCCGTCGTGATCGTCGGCCGCGACGCGCCTTCGACCGTCTACCTGCACAAGATCCTCGACGGCTGCCGCACGGTGGGGATCGTCGATCGGCTCGTGGAGCTGTCAGAGGATGCCGGCCCCGCCCGCGTGGCTGCCGCGATCGCCGGCCTGAACGCGGACCCGGGTGTCGCGGGGATCATCGTCCAGATGCCGCTGCCGCCTTCGATCCCGCTTCGGACCGTGATCGACGTGCTGGACCCGGCCAAGGACATCGACGGCATCCATCCCCTCAACGCAGGCCTGCTGGCGCTCGGCTACGAGGGGTTCCTGCCGGCGACCGCGCACGCCGCCGTGGAGATCCTCAAGCGCTCCGGGATCCCGCTGGAAGGTCGCCGCGCGGTGGTGGTCGGCCGCTCAAACATCGTGGGCAAGCCGGCCGCGCTCCTCCTTCTTCGCGAGCACGCCACCGTCACGATCTGCCACTCCCGGACGGTCGACCTGGCGCGGCACCTCCGAGAGGCGGACATCGTGATCGTCGCGATCGGCCGGCCGGGCTTCATCACCGGCGGGATGCTCCGGCCGGGCGCCGTGGTCGTCGACGTCGGCATCAACGTGCGTGACGGCCGCATCGTCGGCGATGTCGACTTCGCCTCGGCCGCATCGGTCGTGTCGGCGATCGCGCCGGTCCCGGGCGGCGTGGGACCGCTGACCAACGCGATCCTGCTCACGCACCTCATGCGGGCGGCCCGGAACCAGGCCGACGGCCGGGTCGCGGTCGGATCCCGCCCGCTCGCCCCGCACCGTTCCCTGGAGTCGCTGTCATGAGCCTTCCGTCCGACCTCGAGATCGCCCGCGCGGTCACCCCGCGCCCCATCGGGGATGTCGCCGCCGACCTGGGGCTTCGGCCCGCCGAGCTGGAGATGTACGGGCCGACCAAGGCGAAGGTGACGCTGGCGGGCGTGGAGCGCGTCGAGCGGGAACGGCCGCGTGGAAAGTACGTGGTCGTCACGGCGATCACCCCGACGCCGCTCGGCGAGGGCAAGACCACGACCACCGTCGGCCTCGCGCAGGGCCTCAACCGGATCGGGCGGAAGGCGTCGGTCGCCATCCGGCAGCCGTCGCTCGGCCCGGTCTTCGGGATCAAGGGCGGGGCCGCCGGCGGCGGATACAGCCAGATCATCCCGATGGAGGACTTCAACCTCCACCTCACCGGCGACATCCACGCGATCGGCGCCGCGCACAACCTGGCGTCCGCGTTCCTGGACAACCACCTGCACCACGGGAACGCGCTCGGGATCGACCCGTTCTCGATCAGCTGGCCGCGCGTCGTGGACATCAGCGATCGCGCGATCCGGCGGGTGATCATCGGGCTCGGGGGCAGGGAGAACGGGATCCCGCGCGAGAGCGAGTACGTCATCACGGTCGCCTCCGAGGTGATGGCGATCCTGGCCCTCTCGAAGGACCTGTTCGACCTTCGCGCCCGGCTGGGCCGGATCGTCGTTGCCACGAACCGCGAGGGCACGGCGGTCACGACCGAGGATCTCGGCGTGGCCGGCGCCATGACCGTGCTCCTGCGCGACGCGATCAAGCCGAACCTGCTCCAGACGCTCGAGGGCGGCCCGGCCTACGTCCACTGCGGGCCGTTCGCGAACATCGCCCACGGCAACAGCTCGATCATCGCCGACCGGGTCGCCCTTGCCACCTCCGACATCGTCGTCACCGAGGCCGGCTTCGGGGCCGACATGGGCGCCGAGAAGTTCTTCGACATCAAGTGCCGCGCCTCGGGGTTGGTCCCGGACGCGGCCGTGGTGGTGGCGACCGTGCGCGCCCTCAAGATGCACGGCGGAGTCGGGAAGATCGTGGCCGGCCGGCCGCTTGATCCGGCGCTCACGACCGAGAACGTCGAGGCCGTCCGGAAGGGCGGGGCGAACCTCGCCGCGCAGGTCGAGATCGTTCGCTCCTACGGGGTGCCCGTCGTCGTGGCCATGAACGCGTTCCCCACGGACACACCCGCCGAATACGAGGCGATCCGCGAGATCGCGATCGGCGCCGGCGCGCGCGATGCGGTCGTCGCCACGAACTGGGCCGAGGGCGGCCGGGGTGCCGAGACGCTCGCCGCCGCCGTCTGGGAGGCCGCCTCCGCGGGTGGCGGGGAGTTCCACTTCCTCTACCCGGACGAGATGCCGCTGCGCGAGAAGATCGAGACGATCGCAACCAGGGTCTATGGCGCCGCAGGCGTGGACTTCGCCCCCGCCGCGACGAAGGCCCTGGCCGAGTACGAGGCGCTCGGTTTCGGGAAGTTCCCGGTCTGCGTGGCCAAGACCCACCTCTCCCTCAGCCACGACCCGAACCTCAAGGGTCGCCCCACCGGCTTCCGCCTGCCGGTGCGCTCCGTTCGCCTCGCGGCGGGCGCGGGCTTCATCTACCCGCTCGCCGGGGACATGCGGACGATGCCCGGGCTGCCCAGCCACCCGGCCGGCGAGAAGATCGACATCGACGCCGACGGGAACGTGGTCGGGCTGTTCTAGGAGGGCTCGTCCGCTCCGGTCCGCCAGCCCGGTCCGCCGGGATCTCGCTCCCCGGCATCGCCGTCGCCAGGATCGCCGTCGCTGCGTTCGCGCTCGCCGAACGCCGATCCGGTCTCGAACGGGTCGCCGGCGATGTCGCGCCACGGGCCGAGCAGGATCGCGAGCTCCGCCTCGCGAAGCTGGTCCGCCAGGACGATGCCGTACGCGGCGTCGAGCACGACCGGGAGCGCGGCCATCCGCGGACCGAGCGAGGTCGTGCTCTCCAGCGTGCCGGCGACCCCGGCCGGGAACCAGTGCCGCGCGCTTCCGGCCCAGCGCTCCACCTCCCCGCCGATCGCGCGGACCGCGTCGAGACGGCCCGCGCGGCGCGCGATCTCGCGCAGCTCGCGGCGCAGCTCGGCGCGGGCGATCACCTGCGGGTCGAGCGCATCGGTGCCGACGACACCGCCCCCGGCCGCCCCCAGCGCGACGACGTCCGGGGTATCGAGCCGATCCAGGAGCTCGAGAAAGCGGTCCGCGGCGGCGTCCTGTGGGCCGTATTCGCCGCGGGTCATCGGTGGAGGGGCCCCTGCCCTACGTCTGGGTCGAGATGAAGAGGCAGGCAGCAACCGCCAGGCCGGCCGCGATCCCGAGCACACCGGCGCCCCAGGCCGCCCAGTCGATCGGCCCGAGCGGCGTTCCCTCGGCGTGGTCGCCATGGGCGGCATCCGCGTGGGCCGCCCCCGCGTGTGCCGCATCTGCAGTCGCGGCCGCAGCAGGCACTGCCTCGCCCGGGCTGGATGCGTGCGAGGCGTCGCCCGGGTGCGCTCCGTGGGGGTCGTCGTCCTGGTGGATGGTCTCGCTCATGCGGATCCTCATGGTTGCCGACAGCGCAGGCCGGGTTCCTTCCATTGTCGCACCCGGCATCGTAGAGTTCGGCGACCATGTTGACCTTCGTGCTGACGCGGCACGGCCTGACGGAGCGCTCCGACCCGGAGCAGCACCTCGGCCAGGGCATCGACGTGGGGCTGTCTGCCGCCGGGCGCGCGCAGGCCGCCGCGCTCGCGGCGCGGATCGGCGCGGAGCACTTCGACCGGATCATCGCCAGCCCGCTCCTGCGGGCGCGCGAGACGGCACGTGCCGTGGCCGGCGATCGAGCGGTGGAGCTCGATGCCCGGCTCGCGGAGATGGATTACGGCCGCTGGGAAGGCCTCACCTACGAGCAGATCGATGCGGTCGATGCCGCCTACCGCGCACGCTGGGAGGCCGATCCGGCTGCCGTCCGGTGCCCCGACGGCGAGTCCGGAGCGGACGTCGCGCGCCGCGCACGGGCGTTCCTGGAGGATCTGCTTGCCTGGGCCGCGCCGGCGACCGAGGGCCAGCAGATCGTGCTCACCGTGGCCCACAGTTCCTTCAATCGCGTCCTGCTCTGCGTGGCGATGGGCGTGCCGGTCAGCGACTATCGGCGCCGGTTCGCGCAGGGCCAGGGGAACCTGACCGTGATCCGCTGGCCGTCCTGGGCGCACGTCGACGACGGCCGGCTGCTCGTCGCGAACGACACCTCCCACCTGGCGGCGCCGGGCCAGTCGCCCTGGGAGCTGGCACCCGGCGCCTGACGCGGCTCCGCGGCCGCGCGAGCGGGAGGCCAGGCGCTTATGCCCGGTTGCGGCGCCCGGGAACGGGACGGCCCAGGCGAAGCCAGAGCAGGAAGGCGAGCCCGGCCACCACGGCCAGGCCGATCACCAGGTCGAAGGGCTGCAGCGTGTGGCGGATCTCCTCCCAGCGCTCGCCCAGCTGCACGCCGGCCCACGTCAGGACCGACGACCAGACGAATGCGCCCGCGACCGAGTAGGCGACGAACTTCCGGATCGGCATCCGGGCCACCCCGGCGGGGAAGCTGATGAACGTCCGCACGACCGGGAGCAGGCGGCTGAAGAACGCGGTCTGCGCGCCCCACCGGGCGAAGAACCGTTCGGCGATCTCGATGTCGTGCGGCCGGATCAGGAGGTACCTGCCGTATCGCTCGAGGAACGGCCGCCCGCCCCATGCCCCGATCGCGTAGGCGATGAGCGACCCGAGCGTGTTCCCGAGCGTGGCAACCACGACCACGATCCAGAAGCTCCACGGACCGTTCGTCAGCGGCTCGATCTTCGCCGGATCCGAGATGAGAAAGCCGGCGAACGGGAGGATGAGCTCGGAGGGGAGCGGGATCATCGCCGACTCGATCCCCATCGCCAGCAGGACGCCGAGGTAGCCGACCGCGCCGTACAGCGAGGCCAGGAACGGGATGACGATCTGGTCGATGACGGCAAGCATCCCGCGGAGGATACGCGAGCCGCCGGAACAGAAGGGGCCAGCCGCCGGAACAGGAGGCCCAGCCGCCCGCACGAGAGCCCGTCGCCTGTCGAGGCCCGGCCTTGGCGAGTCGAACTGCGCCCCGCCGCGGGACTATGCTCGCGGCAATGACCCAACCGCGCGACCAATCCGGTCCTTCCAACCGCGCCCACGACCGCCCGAAGGGGCCGTACCGCGCACGGGACGCCGCCGGCGCGGAGGTGGTGGTGCTCACCGGCGCGGACCTCACGATCGCCGACGTGGAAGCCGTGGCGCGCGGTGACGCCCTGGCGCGCCTGGACTTCCAGGCGCGGGCCCGCATGCTGGAATCCCGCGCCGTCGTGGAGCGCCTGGTGGCGGCGGGCGAGGTGGTCTACGGGATCACGACCGGGTTCGGCGACCTGGCGGGCACCCACATCCCTCCGGCCGACGCTCGCCAGCTCCAGGAGAACCTGCTCGTCAGCCACGCGGTGGGCGTCGGCGCGCCGCTGCCCCGGGACGTGGTGCGCGCGATGCTGCTCCTGCGAGCGAACACGCTCGCGCTCGGCCACTCCGGCTGCCGGCCGCTGGTGGTGGACCGGCTGCTGGCGTTCCTGGAGGCGGGAATCCACCCCGTGGTCCCGTCCCAGGGGAGCGTCGGGGCGTCCGGGGACCTCGCGCCGCTCGCGCATCTGGCCCTCCCGCTGATCGGGCGGGGCGAGGTCGAGCTGGGCGGGCAGCTGATGCCCGGGCTCCTTGCGCTGCGCGAGACCGGGATCGAGCCGCTCACGCTCGAGGCGAAGGAGGGCCTGGCGCTCCTCAATGGGACGCAGCTCATGAGCGCGCTGGGCGCGCTGCTTCTCGCCGACGCCGACCGCCTGGCACGGACCGCGTCCGTGGCCGCGGCGCAGAGCGTGGAGGCGCTGCTGGCGACGGACGTGCCGTTCGCGGCCGTGTACCAGCTTGCCCGTCCCCACCCGGGCCAGATCGCCGTGGCCGCCGAGATGCGGCACCTCCTCCGGGACTCCGGGCTGATGGCGGCGCACCACGGCTCGTCGCACAAGGTCCAGGATCCGTACTCGCTGCGCTGCGTGCCGCAGGTCCACGGCGCCGTTCGGGATGCCCTGGACTACCTGGGCCGCGTCCTGGACGTGGAGTTGAACTCCGCAACGGACAATCCGCTGATCTTCCCTGGGGGCGGCGCCACGGCCGCGGACGTCGCGGCGACGGGCGGCGGCCTGGTGATCAGCGGCGGCAACTTCCACGGCGAGCCGATCGCGCTCGCCCTCGACTTCGCGAAGCTGGCGATCGCGGAGCTTGGCGCGATCTCGGAGCGTCGGGTCGCCCTGCTGCTGGACGCGCGCCTCAACGGGGGACTGCCCCCGTTCCTGGCACCGGCCAGCGGCCTCAACTCGGGGATGATGCTCCTCCAGTACACGGCCGCCGCGCTCGCGTCGGAGAACAAGGTGCTGGTACACCCGGCCTCGGCCGACTCGATCCCGACCTCCGCGAACCAGGAGGACCACGTCTCGATGGGCCCGATCGCCGGGCGTCACGCCCGCGACGTGCTCGCCAACGTGGAGCGCATCCTCGCGATCGAGCTGCTGGCCGGCGCCCAGGCCCTCGACCTGCGCTTGGAGATGACCGCAGGGGTATCCCGTGATGGGGCCGGGGTGGCACACGGCCCGGTCCCGGGTCGCGGCGTGGCCGACGCGCACCGGCGGATCCGGTCCGTGGTTGCGCCGCTCCTGGTGGACCGGGAGATGGGCGCGGACATCGCCGCAGCGCTGGCGCTCGTCCGCAGCGGCGAGCTGGCCGGTCTCGTCGACGCACCCGGAGCAGCCTCGCCCGGGGCCGGGTAGCAGCGCCCACCGCCCAGGAGAGCTGGATGCACACACTCGTCGTCGCGGCACCCGCGTTCGTCGCTTCCGTCGTGGAGTTCGTGGAAGCACTGACGATCGTGCTGGCCGTCGGCATGACGCGCCAGTGGCGCTCGACGCTGATCGGCGTTGGGGCTGCTGTGGCGACCCTGGCCGTGATCGTCGGGGTGTTCGGGACCGCGATCGTCCTGTTCGTGCCCATCGAGATCCTGCGCCTCGTGGTGGGCGGCTTCCTGCTCGTGTTCGGCCTCCAGTGGATCTGCAAGGCAGTTCTGCGCGCGGCGGGCGCCCGCGCGAAGCACGACGAGGCGGCGATCTACGAGCGCGAGCTGGACCTCCTGCGCAATGAGCCGCCGGTGCCCGCGGCCGGCATGGACTGGATCAGCTTCACGGTCGCCTTCAAGGGCGTCCTGCTCGAGGGGCTCGAGGTCGCCTTCATCGTCGTCACGTTCGGTGCGTCGGCGGGACAGCTCGGCCCCGCGGCGCTCGGCGCGGTCGTCGCCGGCGTGCTCGTGCTGTCGGTCGGCGTGCTGGTGCATCGCCCGCTCGCCCGGGTGCCGGAGAACGGGCTCAAGTTCGCGGTCGGCCTGATGCTCGTGACGTTCGGGACGTTCTGGGCAGGCGAAGGCATCGGCATCGACTGGCCCGGGGGCGACGCCGTCCTCTTCGTGCTGCTGGCCGCCTACGTCGCTGTCAGCCTCGTCGGCGTGTGGGCCGTCCACGCCATGCTGCGGGGCCGGCGCGGGGCAGCGACCGTGGCGCTGGGGGACTAGCGCATGCGCCACGTTCGCGCGTTCGGCGCCTTCTGGTACGACTTCCTGGTCGGCGACCGGCCCGAGCTGTTCCTGGGTCCGATCGTGGCCCTCGTCCTGGCGTGGTTGCTCGTCGGCGCCGGTGTCACGCCGGGAGTCACGGGGATCGTCTTCTTCCTCGCCGTCTGCGCCATCGGCGCGCTCAGCCTGTATCTGACGACGCGTCCGCGCGCCTGACGGGTACTCGAAGGTGCTGCCGGGCCAGGACCCGCGGCCGGGGCAGCCGGCAGCCCCCGCGCCCCTCTCGCAGCCCGCGCGCCCCTCGCGGTGGGGTACGCTCCGGAGATGGAGCGCTTCCGGATCGTGGACGTTGTCGACGCCGCGACATTCGCCCTGCTCCCGCCCTGCGCCGATCCGGCGTTCGACCATGGGACCTGCGACTACTGGGAAGATCGCGAGCGTGGCTCGAAAGCGCACCGGGCCGGCTGGCTGGAGTCGGCAGTCGCGCAGGGCGAGGCGCCGGGGCACCTCGCGGTGTCGGGACGCCGGCCGCCGGCGAACCCGTTCGCTCCTGACGCGACCGAGCGTCCGCCCAACCCCTTCGCCCCGACCGGCGCCGGCCGGGTGGCCTCCAACCCGTTCACGCTGGATGCCGACACCACGCTCGACGCGAACCCGTTTGCGCCTTCCCGATCCGCGCGCCCGAGCGTGCCGGCAGGTGGCCCGCGCAAGCTGGGCCTGCTGGGCCGGGGCCTCGCCGTTTTCGGCAGCTATGCGAAGGTGCTCGTGCTCGAGGAAGGTGACGCGGAGCGGCCGGCCGCGTACGCGCAGTTCGGGCCGCTCTCGGCGTACCCACGGGCGCTTCGCCTGCGCGAGCTCTACTCGCAGCTCCCCGACGCGCCCCTCCCGGCCGTGATCACCTGCATCGCGACCACGGCCGAGGCACACCAGCGCGGGCTGGCCCTGCGGCTGGTCGAGGCCGTCTGCGACGACCTCGCGGGCCGCGGCTTCTTCGCCGTCGAGGCCTATCCCGAGGCGAATGCCCGCCCGCACGCGACGAGCGCCGCGACCACGGCGTTCTGGGTCCGGGCGGGCTTCCGGGTCGCCGTGGACGACGAACGCTTCCCGGTGGTCCGTCGGGAGCTCTGACCGGGGTCCGGCGGGATCGCCGGCGTCCGCTATCGCCGGCGGCCGCTTGACTCCCGGTCGTACCATGATGGCATGCACGGTCGTACCAGTGGTCGTACCCGGCCCCGAACGACTCAGGCCGCTCGGGAAGTCGCCGTCCCGTACGGGAGCGAGCTGGTCGACAAGGTGTCGATCAGCCTCCCGCCGGCCCTCGCCGCCCGGGCCCGCGGTCAGGCCGGCCGGGACGGGACGTCTCTGAGCGCCGTCGTGGCCGAGGCGCTCCGTGACCACTTCGACCGCGAGGACCAGGCGGAGCTCGACGCGGCACTCGAGGCGGACGGCGAGGAGAGCATCCGCGTCGCTGAGGCGTTCCTGCCGTTTGCCTCGGCATTGTTCGATCAGGCCGACTGGTGAGCATCGGGCACGTCACCATGCCGGCCGGCCCACACAAGGGCGATGTCTTCCTCGTCGAGCTCCCGGGCGTGGGCGGCCACGTCCAGGCGGGGCGCCGGCCCGCGGTGGTCGTGCAGGCGGACCGGTATGCGCGGTCGGGCACGGTCATGGTGTGCCCGATGACGACCGTCCCACCGCCCGACGACCACGCTCGGCCGCACCGGGTGGCGGTCGCACGCGCGGAGTCCAGCCTGGACCGCGACGGCTGGGTCAAGGCAGACCAGATCATGACGCTGCCCGCACCGATGCTCCAGGGGCCCATCGCACGTCTTGCGCCGGCTGCCATCGACCGCCTCGACACGGCGTTGCGCTTCGTGCTGGACTTGTAGCCGACCGCTCAGCCCAGGCCGCGCCCCCGGAACGCGTTGGCATGCGCCGGGAAACCCTCGTGGTCCGCGAGGGCGATCGTCGGGGCGGCCAGCTCCGCCAGCGCTGCCGCCGAGAGCCGGGCGATCGAAGTGGTCGTCTGGAACGCGCGCGCCGTGACCCCGCCGTTAATGCGTGCAAAGCCGCCGGTCGGGAGCGTCGCGGGGATTCCGATCGTGTAGCTGCTCGCGCCGATCGGCGTGTCCTGCCCCAGCAGGGCCTCGCCCGCGTACCGGAGCGCCCGCAGCGTGGCCTCCGTCCCGGCCGTTGCGATCTGGACGTGCTCGGCGGCATATTCGTTGGCGAACGCCACGGCGTCGTCGAGCGTGTCGAAGAGGAGCACGCCGCCCAGATCGCCCAGCACCGCCGTGGCATACGCGCGGCGTGGCTCCGGCAGCGACGCCACCGCCGAGGCCACCGCCGGCTCCAGTGCGGTCGCCAGCGCAGCCGAGTCCGTCACGACGAGCGCCGCCGAGTCGGTTCCGTGCTCGGCCTCGTTGACAAGGTCGAGGGCGAGACGCCATGGGTCCGCGGTCCCGTCTGCGATCAGCAGGCTCTCCGACGGGCCGCAGAGCATGTTCGTCGCGGTGCCGTAGCGCTGCGCCAGCACCTGCGCCGCCGTCACCGCCGGGCTCCCCGGCCCGACGATCTTGCGGACCCTGGGGAACGTCGCCGTCCCGAACGTCAGCGCCGCGATCCCGGCCGGGCCGTTGGCGCGGAAGACGTGCTCCAGCCCGAGCTCGTGGGCGGTCGCCAGCGTCGCCGGGTCGACCGCGCCGGTCCCGGGCATCGGCGGGACGAGGACGGCGATCTCCGGCACGCCGGCCACCACGGCCGGGGTGCCGACCTGGCACAGGACGGACGGGAAGCTGCCCTTCCCGGCGGGAACGTAGAGGCCGGCCGACGGGATCGGGGAGACCTGCTCGCCGACGAGGAACCCGGGGCGCACCTCCTCGCGCCAGCCGGTCGCCGTTGCCCGGACCTGGGCCTCGTTGAAGAGCCGGCTGTTCGCGATCGCCTCGCGGATGCCGCCGAGCAGGGCGGGCGAGATCGACGCATGGGCGGCGGCCAGCTCGTCGG
>JARLHH010000186.1 GCA_031292335.1 Candidatus Limnocylindrales bacterium
GGTGTCGTAGGGGCGGCGGAGCGTGGTCCACCGCTCGGCGACCGTCGCCCAGGCGGCCGGTTCATCCTGCCCGTTCACGCGCAGCAGGTGTGACCTCGCGGTCGCGAGCTCCGCGTCCACCTCGCGGCGCGCGAAGACGTTCGTCCCCACCCCGGAACGGTCGACGATCTGCTCGACCTCGGTGAGGACGGCGCCCGCGCGGGCGCGGATCGCGGCGAGCGTGCCCAGGTCGCGGCGGTCGCGCGCCGCTTCCGCCACCTCGGCCGCCACCCCGAGCACCGTGCTGGCGGTGGAGGCCGCGAGCACCCAGTCCTCGGTCGTCCGCACGCGATCCCAGGCCGCGTCGGCCACGCGACGCGCGTCGGCCGGGTCGCCCCGCCAGAGCGCGAGGGATGCCGCGGCCTGGTAGGTGGGCACGGCGAACTGCGTGTCGGCGATGAGATCGAGCTCCACGAGCAGGCGGCCGAGCATCCGGCTCGCGTCCTCGCCCGCCGAGAGCTCCGTCTCGACCGTGATGAACCCAACCGCCGCATGCACGAACGCGATGCCGGCGGGCGCCCACTCGAGCGCGCGCATCGCCAGGGCTCGCGCCTCGCGCCACCGCCCGAGCATGAACAGCGAGTCCACCGCCCCGCCCCGCAGGCGATTGCCGTGCACGGCCTCCAGGCCGGCCGCCTCTGCCGCGGCGATCCCTGCCTCCGAGACGCGGACCGCGTCCTCGCGCCGGCCCTCGATGTACAGGATCGAGGCGAGGTTCGCGCGCGCCCGGAATGCATCCTCCAGCCGTCCGAGCCGGATGGCGATCGCGAGGGCCTGCTCCAGTCGCGCGATCGCGGACTCCGGGCGACCGAGCCAGCCGTCGATGACCCCGAGCGTGCACGTGGCGTGACCCAGCCATGGCTCGCCAGCCGGTCCGCTCGCGCGGGCCAGCGCGAGCGCCTCCGAGGCGAGGCGCTCCGCCTCGAGGAAGGAGCCCTCCAGCATCCTGATCTGCCCGATCGTCGCCAGGACCCGCGCCCGCTCCAGCGTCTCGCTCCGCGGCAGGATCTCGAGCGCGCGGGCGTGCGCCGCGAGCGCCCCCTCGCGGTCACCGGTCTCCCAGCGGAAGACGCCGAGCCGGTCCCAGGCCGCGGCCGTCGCCACGCGATCCCCGGACGGAATCGCGGGTCCCAGCGTGGATTCCGTCAGCGCCGCCGCACGGCCCGGGTTGCCCGCGGCGAGCGCGGCTTCGGAGGCCCGGCGCAACAGCGCGACGTCGAGCGGGTCGGACGCATCGTCGGACCCGTGCGTGGCGGGCACCGCGAGCTCGATCGCAAGCTCCAGGTGCTCGAGCGCATCCGCGCTTGCCCCGGCCGACTCCTCCGCCTCGGCCGCCAGGAGTGCCGCGGTCCGGGCGCGGGCCGGCTCGTAGGCCGCCAGCCAGTGGCGGGCGGCCTCGGCCGGGTGCGTCGACAGCGCGCCGGCGACGGCAGCGCGCATGCGCCGTCGCCCGTCGGGAAGCAGGTCGGCGGCAAGCGCCCCGGCAACGAGCTGGTGGCGAACCCTGACGGGAGATCCCGTCCCGGGTGGGGTCGCCGTCGAAGCCGCGGCGGCCGGAAGCGCGATCGCGAATCGCTCGCGGATCGCCTCCTGGAGGCCCGCCGCGAGCTCGCCGTCGAGCATCCCGTTCCCGCCCCGGTTGCGCCCCGGCGAGCGGCGTGGCCCCCGTCCCTGGCCTGCCTCGTACGCGTCGATCACCGCCGCCAGCTCGCCCGGCAGGAGCGGGCCTTCCGCGATGGCAAGCGCCCGCAGGACGCTCCGGCATTCCGCGGATCGGTGCCCCAGGCGGCCCAGGATCAGCTGCGCCAGCGGCGCCGTGAGCGACGCCCCGGAGAGGTCACGGCGCGCGGCGAGCACCTCCTCCGCGATCAGCGGGTTCCCGCGCGCTCGCTCCGCGACCAGCAGGAGGAGTGGGGCCGATGGGCGCTCTCCCTCATGCGCCTCGATCAGCGCGCCCACCTCCGTCTGGCCGAGGGGTTCCACGTCAACGCGGGTGACGCCGCGGGGCCCGCTCTCGATCGCTTCCAGCGTCTCTCGGAAGGGATGCGTCCGGGTGAGCGCATCGGGCTGGTAGGTTCCGACAAGAAGCAGCGGCAGGTGCCCGGCCGTCCGGGAAAGGAAGACCATGAGATGGCGCGTCGCCGCATCGATCTCGTGGAGGTCCTCCAGGATCAAGGCCACGGGGCGGTCGGAAGCGAGCCGGCCGAGCAGGGCCCGCAGCGCCTCGAGGGTCCGCTCCGTGCGCCGCTCCGACCGATCCGCTTCCCGAGGAGCGACCGTCGGAACGCCCGGGATGCCGGCAAAGAGCGGGCCGAGCAGCTCCGCGGCCGGATCGACGAGGGCCGCCACGCGCGCCGGGGCGAGCGTCCGCAGGTGCCCTTCGAGGGCAACGCGGACGGGACGGTACGGGTCGCCGCGCCAGGCGGGCAGCTGGTCGCTCCGAAGTCGAAGGACGGGACGTCCGGGACTCTCGACGATTCGAGACTCCAGCTCGTCGAGCAACCGGCTTGCACCCATCCCGCTCGAGCCCGTCACGAGGAGCGTCCCGCCGCGGCCTTCGGCCAGGTTCGTGACCGCCGCGACGAGCTGCCCCAGCTCGCGTTGACGGCCGATGAAGCCTCCCATCCCCGGACCGGTCACCATGCCGGCATTCTACGGAACGAGACGGCAGCCGAGCGTAGACTCGCCGGGTGCGAACGGTGCCCCATCCCGCCAACACGCTCAACGAGCTGTCGGGCGAGGAGTGGCTGTACTTCACCAAGTCGGTCCTGACCACCGCCTATCCCTCCGAGCTGGGTCACGCGCTCCGGAGAGCGCATGGCGCGAACAAGCCGCCCCGGCTCATGGCACGCCTGATCGAGTTCTTCACGCGGCCGGGCGAGCTCGTGCTGGACCCGTTCGCCGGCGTCGGCGGGACGCTGCTCGGCGCGGCGATCGCTCGTGGCTCACGTCGAGCGCTCGGGTTCGAGCTGAACCCACGCTGGGCGGCGATCTACTCGGATGTCGTCGCCGCGGCGCTGGCCGAACGGGATGGGGCCGGGCCGCTCCTGGCCGACCTGGGCAACGCCGATCCAGCCGGCATCCGCACGTTCGACCCGGCGGGCTGCGAGCTTCGCGTGGGCGACGCGCTGGAGCTGCTGCCCGGGCTGCCGGCGGCGAGCGTCGACTTCGTCGCGACGGATCCGCCCTACACGGTCCAGCTGCCGCTGACGATGGCCGGGGGGCCGCTCGCGGCCCGGCACGCGAACCGTCGCACCGACTACGCGATGGTGTCCGGCGATCCGGCGGATCTCGCCAACGCGCCCACGCACGACGCCTACCTCGGGTTGATGGAGCGCGCTTTCGGCGAGGTGGCCCGCGTCCTCCGGCCGGACCGGTACGCCGCCGTGATCGTGCGCGACGCCTACCTCGACGGACGGTACCGGTTCACGGGCGCAGAGCTGGCCGCGCGGGCGGAGGCCGCCGGCCTGGTGCCCAAGGGGGACATCGTCTGGTACCAGGCGGGAACCCGGCTGCGGCCCTACGGCTACCCGCGCGCCTTCGTGCCGAACATCGCCCACCAGCACATCGTGGTGCTGCGCAAGGAGCCGCTCGGCAAACGCCGTTAGCGTCGCCCGTGCGCGGAGAGGTACGCCAGGACGACGTCATCGTCCGGCACGTCCGACATGGAGCCGGCCGGGTCCTGGGCCACCAGGTCACCGAGCGTCATCCGGTGGAGCCAGCCCTCCCGGCCGTCGGGCGTCACAACGCGGCGGTAGGTGCCCCGGCGCTCGAGGATCTCGACCTGGTCGCCCTCGTCGACCGAGTCGACCGCCTGGCCCAGGAGCTCGTCGGGTCGGTCGAGGAGCTGGACGAGCCGGTACCGAACCACGCAGCGCTCGCCCCCGGCCCCTGACCCACTCTGCGACGTGAACGTCAGGTTGACGTGCTCGGCGCCGTTGCGAATTGGGTCGGACTTGCGGGCGGCGAGGAGCGACGGCCGGCGCCAGCGGGGCAGGTCGACGTCCGTGCCACCGGTCCCGGGATCCACCCCCGCGAAGGCAGGAGCGAAACCGGCTCCGACCATCGAATAGGGGGAGGCTGCCGCTGAGGCGAGGTCCTCGTCCGACGCCGGCGGCTCCTCGTCCCGGCGCTTCTTGCCGAAGATCAAGAACGCGAGCGCGAGCGTTGTCGTCGTGGAGAGGAGCGATGCGAGCGGCACCAGGTGCGACAGCCGACCGAACGGGCCAATTCCGGGAAGGCCGGGGATCCCGGCCTGGTCGAGCGACCCGGAGCCGACTCCCTGGCTTCCGTTCGCCCGGGCGTTGCTGACCTCCGCGTCGAACGATCCGCCGCCGGTGGTGCCGGTGCCGGGCGCCGGGCCTGCTCCGGCGTCGATGCCCGTCGCACCGTCGCCCGATGCCGTGGCAGGTGAGGATCCCCCCTGAGACGGCGCGGTCGCGCCCGTTCCCGTGCCGTCACCACCCGGTACACCGCCACCGGAACCTGCCGGTCCCACACCGAGGCCAGGGCCTGCATCGCTGCCGCCAGGGCCGCTCGCGCCAGGTGCATCCCCACCCGGGGCGCCGCTGCCGGAGGACCCGTCCGTGCCGTTGCCGCCGCTACCGGAACCTGTCGATCCACCGAGGACGGGAACGCCGGCGACCGCGGGCGATGGGCTGGCACTGGGGGTCGGAGCCGGCGACGGATTCGGGGTTGGAGACGGGCTCGGGCTCGGGATCGGGCTTGGCGACGGCGATGGGATCGGGCTGGGCGATGGGCTCGGGCTCGGGCTGGGCGATGGGCTTGGGCTCGGGCTCGGGCTCGGGCTCGGGCTCGGGCTCGGGGTGGGTGTCGGCGTCGGCGTTGGGGTCGGCGTGGGCAGCGGTGGGGCATGACCGACGCTGACCGTGGTCGTGTCCGTCGAGGAGACCGCGGCACTGCCGAAGTGCCCGGTCGCGGTCGCGGTGTCGGTGGTCGTGCGGGCGATGAACCTGGTGCACGTGTATGCCCACGTCTCACCCGTATCGAGGCTGGCGTCCTGGTTCCCGCCGGTCATCACCGGGCCGGCCGGGACACAGGCAGCGCGGCTCGTTCCCGAGATCACGTCCGAGACGATCACGCCGGTGAGTGGCACGTTGCCCGGGTTGGTGACGAGGTACGTGTACGTCACCGAGCCGCCGCCGATCGGCAGGCTGGTCCGGCTCGCGGCTTCGGCGATCGCGATGGCCGGGCGAGCGATGGTCACAGTCGCTGTCGCGGGATTCGTGGTGAGGCCCGAGGCTGTCGCGGTCGCGACGTTCGTCATCGAGCCGGCATCGATGTCGGCCTGGGTGATCGTGTAGGTGGCGGTACAGGTGACGGTCGCGTTCGGGGCGAGCGTCGTCGTGTCGGGACCGCAGCTGAATGCCGTGCCGGGCGAGCTCCCGACATGGTCGTCGGTGACCGTGAACTGAGTCGGGCTGAGGGTCACGTTCTGAGTCGGGCTGAGGGTCACGTTGCCCGTGTTGGTGATCGCGTACGTGTAGGTGATGGAGTCGCCGACGGCGCCAAACGTGGCCGGGTCGGGAACGATAGCCAGGCTGATGCCCTTGACCTGCGTGCCGGTGATGACCTGCGTGACGCATGCCGTCGCGTCGGCTGCCCCGTCGACGCAGGCCGTGCTGGTGTAGTCGCCGGCGTCGAGGTCGGCCTGGGTGACAGTGTGCGTCGCGGTGCAGCTCATCGACGCCCCTGGGGCGAGCGACGTGCCGTTCGTCGGCGTGCAGACGAGGTCGCTGAGGCTGGGGTCAGTTCTGACGGTCACCGACGCGGCGGAGGTGTCGCCGTTGGTGGCCACGAGCTGGTAGTGGAGAACGTCGCCGACCTTGCTGTAGCCGGTTCCGGTCGCCGAGCTCGTGATCGCAAGCGGAATCCGGGTGTCGGTGACCCCAACCTGCGCGGTCTGCCCGGCGGCAACTGTCGCCGGGCTCCCCGTGATGACGGGTGTCCCCCAGCTCCAGCCTGCACCGGCGGACGGGGTGGATGTCTCAGTGACGGTGCAGGACGCTCCGGCCGCGATCCCGCTCAGGGTCACGGTGCCGCTGGTTACGCCGGCGCCGAGGATGATCGAGGCCGGGATCGGCGCGCCACTCCCGCAGTCCACGGAGAAGTCGAACTCGCCGCCCGGGAAGCTGGTCGCATGACTGATGGTCGCCGTGATCTGGAGCGAGCCCGAGGTGGGGCAGGCGATCTCGGTGAAGATGTTGGCGAAGAGACCTGGCAGGTTGCTCGAGTCGACCACGTTGGTGTACGTGCCGGGAGCTTTGGCGAGGAGCTGCATGAGCCCCAGGTCGACCTGGTCAGAACCGCTGCCACCCTGTCCGAGGGCAACGGAGTAAACGGCGTCGGCAGAGGCATCGAAGGCCGCGCCTTCGGCGGCCGTCGGTCGCTGGCCGCTCGCGCTGCTCGCCCAGGCTCCAATCGGCCCCTGATCAGGATTGGGCAGTCCATCGGACATGAACACGATCACCTGCGTGGCTCCCACGCGTGTGCCGGTGGTCGCGTCGTTCGCGCCCTGGGCCATCCCGGACTCGAACGGCGTGGAGCCGTTTGCGGAGAGCGCGGCGATCGCCGCGTCGACCGTTGACGCGGAAGCGTCAGAGGTGAGGGTGACCGACGTGGTGGCGGTGTCTCCGGAAAAGTACGTCAGACCCACGCGGTGCAGGCCTGAGGCGCCGACACCACCGTTGCCGTCCATTGAGGCGACGAGCTGAGTCGCGGCATCCTGCGCCCAGTACAGACGCGTATGGCCACCGGAGGAATTGGAGCCCATGCTGCCGGACGTATCGATGACGAGCTCGACGTCGAGCGGCTCGGTGCCACACGTTTCGGTTGTCGGCGCGACATCCGCCCCCATGGGGGAGGGTGTGCCTGCCGAGGCGACGGACACGGCGCTTGCCCCGGCCGGCGCCGCCAGCGCCGTGAGCCAGAGGGCGATGACCGCGACAACGCTGAAGGCGTTGCGTCCGTGCGAGCGGGCGGAAGTCCGGAACGCCACGAATCCCCTATCGCGATGCAGGCGAGTCTGGGCCCGACGGCACATCTGGGTCCACCTCGGTCCTGCCGAGCATCGTCGGTCGCGGCGTGGAGATAAATGGTACGGGGGTCCGGGTGGCGGGTACCCGGTGGCACCAGAGAGTCCGGCGACGTTGCCTCCGGTGACAGGAGGCAACGCCCGATTCCCGCGCTGCACTGCCCCCAATGGCAGGATTGAGGAACCGTCCTCCACCGGCCAGGATTCCAGGCATGCCCACCCAGTGCATCCAGGATCACGCGGACGCGCGCGCCCTCGTCGTCGCGGGCAGGACTGTCGCCGGCGCAGGCTGGGTGGCGGTTGGTCTCGCGGCGGGCTGGCTGGTCTTCGCCACGCCGCTCCTGGTGCGCGCCGTGAACATCAACGCTGGATCGACGCTCGCGCCATTCCTCCAGGCGGTGGCCTGGGCCGCGGCTGTCACCGCGCCGACCTGCTTCATCCTGTTGGGGGCGATCCGCCTGGCGAGCGCGGCGACCCATCTCCGCGGTCGAACCCGCCTCTTCCGGCCCGTCCACGCGATGGCGGGACGCCTGCCCGCAGGCATGCTCACGCTCGCCACCGTCCGCCTGCCCGACGGCCGCGCGATCCCGGACGTGGTGCTGGGACCCCACGGCATCGCCTTCTTCGAGACGCTCCCCGCCCCCGCGACCTCGCGCCACGTTGGCAGCCGTTGGGAGGCGCGTTCCGTCGACGGCGAGTGGCGCCCGATCGAGAACCCGCTGGAACGCGCCGCGCGCGACGGAGACGCCCTGCGGCGGTACCTCGAGTCTGTCGACTGCGGCTTCGTCGTCAGGGTGTACCCGGTGGTCACGTCCCGCGCGCGTCCAGGCGCGTTCGAGGCCGAGCTCACGGGCGCGTGCTCGGTGGTGCCCCTCGCCGACGTCCCGGGCTGGCTCGGGTCACTCCGCGCGCAGCGGAGTCTCTCGGAGACCCGTCTCCAGCGCATCCGCCAGACCTTGGAGAGCCTCGCCCAGGCGTAGCTCTCCCCGGTGCGGCGATGCGGGCGGGTGACCACGGCCGGGGGTGGCCACGGGGGGCGCGGCGTCTCCGACATCGCAACCAGATCGTCACTTGCGCCCAGCGCCCGTCTGCGCCAGACTGCGCGGACGATGCAGATCACGACCGTCGCCTGGCTCATGTGCATGCGCTGGCGGCCCCGTCACGTGGAGGATGGGGTCCCGAGCGCCTGATCGACCTGGGTTGGTCGAGCCGGGGTTCGGGACCGGGTCCCGGGGCCGCAGTCCAGCCGGACTGCGGCTCTTCTGTTCTCCGGGAGCGAGACGGCAGCCGCCGACACAGGCCCGGCGGCGAGGATCCCCTTCGCCTGCCCGCCGACCAGGGACCCGCCGACGACCAGTCCCAGATCGCCGACGGAGTGACCTCAGATGTCCGACCAGCCCACCTATCGACCGGAGACGCTCGCGATCCACGCCGGCCAGAAGCCGGATCCCACGACGAACGCGCGGGCGGTCCCTATCTACGCGACGACGTCGTACGTCTTCAACGACGCCGACCATGCCGCCCGGCTCTTCGCGCTGCAGGAGTTCGGGAACATCTACACCCGGATCATGAACCCGACGACCGACGTGTTCGAGCAGCGGGTCGCCGCGCTCGAAGGCGGCGTCGGCGCGCTGGCCTTCGCGTCCGGCCAGGCGGCCGAGACGGCCACCATCCTCAATCTCGCCCGGAGCGGCGACAACATCGTCAGCAGCAGCAGCCTCTACGGCGGCACCTACAACCTGTTCCAGTGGACGTTGCCGAAGATCGGGATCACCACGCGCTTCGTGGACGGCTCGGATCCGGCGAACTTCGCCCCGGCCATCGACGCGAACACGAAGGCGATCTACCTGGAGACGATCGGCAACCCGCGCCTGGACGTGCCCGACATCGCGGCCATCGCCGACGTGGCGCACGCCCACGGGATCCCGCTCGTCATCGACAACACATTTGCTCCCCTCCTCTGTCAACCGATTCGCCACGGCGCGGACATCGTCATCCACTCCGCGACGAAGTGGATCGGCGGGCACGGGACGTCGATCGGCGGCGTGGTCGTCGATGGGGGAACGTTCGACTGGCGCGCCTCCGGGCGCTTCCCTGATTTCGTCGAGCCCGACCCCTCCTATCACGGCGTCAGCTACGTGGAGGCGGTCGGCAACCTCGCCTTCATCATCAAGCTGCGGGTCCAGGGCCTCCGCGACACCGGGGCAGCCCTCTCGCCCTTCAACGCCTTCCTCTTCCTGCAGGGCCTCGAGACGCTTCCGCTGCGGATCGAGCGCCACGCCTCCAACGCGCTGACGGTGGCACGCTGGCTCGAGCAGGATCCCCGGATCACCTGGGTGAGCTATCCGGGCCTGGCATCCCACCCCGCCCATGCCAACGCGAGGCGGTACCTCGCCGGCGGCTTCGGAGGCGTGCTCGCGTTCGGCATCCGGGGCGGCCGCGAGGCGGGGAAGCTGCTGATCGACAACGTCCAGCTCTTCAGCCTGCTCGCCAACGTCGGCGACGCGAAGTCCCTGATCATCCATCCGGCGACGACGACGCACCAGCAGCTCGGCGCCGAGGAGCAGCAGGCGTCTGGCGTGACGGACGATTTGGTCCGGCTCTCCATCGGCCTCGAGCACGTGGATGACATCATCGCGGACCTCGATCGTGGCCTCGCGGTCGCCACGAGCAGCCTGCCCGTCGGGGCCGGCGTGTGACCGGCCGGGGCGCCTGACCGATGTCCGCGCGGGCCGCCCGCGCCGTCCGACCGGTCGTCGGCCCCGCGTCCATCGGGGTCGACGCGGCGCCGGGGGCGCGGATCGGCACAGCACGCCCGGAGCCTGTCTCGCCCTTCGGGGCGGGACAGGTGGTGGGCCGTGACCTCGGGCCGTTCGAGCTCGGGTCCGGGGCACGGCTCGCTTCGCTCCGCGTCGCGTACCGCCACGACGGCCCCGGACCGGCCGATGCTCCGCAGGTCCTCGTCATCCACGCCCTCACCGGATCCGCGGACGCGGCGGGTGACTGGTGGTCGCCACTGATCGGGCCGGGCCTGGCACTCGACACGGAGCGGGTGGGAGTCCTCAGCGCCAACCTGCTCGGCGGCTGCTACGGCACGACCGGCCCGACCAACCCTGATCCCGCCACCGGCGTGCCTTACGGTGCGGCGTTCCCCGCGATCTCCACGCGCGACCAGGCGCGCGCGCACTGGGCGCTCCTCGACGCACTGGACGTTCCCGGGCTGGCCCTCGTCCTGGGCGGGTCGCTCGGCGGGATGGTGGCCCTGGAGGTCGCGCTCGAGCGACCGGAGGCGGTCCGCTCGGTGATGCCGATCGCGGCGCCGGCGACGACGGGCGCGCTCGCCGTCGCCTGGAACGCCATCCAGCTGGCGCTCGTCGAACGGCTCGGCGAGGACGGGCTGGCCCTCGCCCGCGAGCTCGCCATGACCACGTACCGGAGCGAGGCCGACTTCGACCAGCGCTTTGGACGGGCGGCAGAGGCCGACGGCACTCCGTCGATCGTGAGCTACCTTCGCTACCAGGGCCAGAAGCTCGTGCGCCGCTTCGACCCCGACACGTACCGCACGCTGGTGGGTGCGATGGACCGCCACGACATCGGGGCGGGGCGGGGCGGCGTGGGGCCCGCCCTCGCTCGACTGGCCGACCACGGTGTCCGCCTGACCGGGCTGGGGATCTCGGGCGACATCCTGTTCGGCCCCCAGCAGGTCCGGACGCTCGTGGACGCCGCGGCCGCGGAAGGCGGGCACGCCCGATACGTGGAGGTGCAATCAACCAAAGGCCACGACGCGTTTCTCGCGGAGTGGGACGCGCTGGCGGCCATCCTGCGGCGGGTACTCGACGAGGCGCTCGCGCCCCGGCCCGTGCTCTCGCCGCGCGACTGACGGAGGGCGGTGCCCGGGTATCACGCCTCAGCCGCCGGGCACGACGGAAGGGGCGGCGGACACCGGCGACCGGGAATTTCGTCCCTCGCGGCGTGGTAGTCTCGGCGTGATGCCCACGATCCTCCGGCCGGTTCCGGATCTTCGAGAGCGAGTCTGGGGCGGCCGCCGCCTGGGCACGCCGCGCGGTCAGCCGATCGGCGAGGCGTGGGTCGCGGGTCCGTCCAACACCGTCGTCGAAGGGCCCGATTCTGGTCGGACGCTCGCCGAGATCGCTGCCCGCGACGGTGCCGCCTTCGTCGGCCGGAACGCCTGGGCGCGGACGGGTGACCGTTTCCCGCTGCTGGTGAAGCTCCTCGACCCGGCGGACTGGCTCTCCGTCCAGGTGCATCCCGACGATGCGACGGCGCGGCGGCTCGAGGGCCCGGAGGCCCTGGGCAAGACCGAGGCCTGGTACGTGCTGGACGCCGCGCGGGACGCGGAGCTCATCCTCGGCGTCCGCCGGGGCGTCGGGGCGGCCGCGGTCCGTGCGGCGCTCACCGAGGGCTCCGGCGCGCTCCTTCCCCTGCTCTCCCACCACCACGCTCGCCCTGGTGACACGATCCCGGTGCCGGCCGGAACGCTCCACACGGTGGGGCCTGGCCTCTTCCTCTACGAGATCCAGCAACCATCCGACCTGACCTACCGGTGCGACGACTGGGGCCGGCCGGCGACCCCCGAGCGTCCGCTCCACATCGCGCAGGCGCTCGCCTCCGTGCGACCGGCGAGCAGGCCGCGGCCGCGACAGGCACCCGACGGCGCGCGCGTGACACTCGTGGCCTGCGAGCAGTTCGTCCTGGAGCGCCTGCGGGTGGAACCTGGCCACCCGGCCGTTCTCGAGCCCGGCGGAGCCTCGCTGCACATCCTGACCGCCGTGGACGGGCCGGTTCGACTCCTGCCGGTTTCCCCGGGCACTGCCGGGAACGATGGCCCGCGCGCCCGGAGCGAGCCGATCGTGCTGGGCATCCTGGAGACGGCCGTCGTCTCGGCAGCCAGCTCCTCCTACGCGATCGACGCGCCGTCGCCGACTCGCGTGCTGCTCGCGCGCGTGCCCTGAGCGAGGCCCGGCGCCCGTCGGAGCCCGACGCCCGGCGTGGTAGGGGAGGAAGGATTCGAACCTTCGACGTGGCGTGTATAAGACGCCTGCTCTAACCGCTGAGCTACTCCCCCGGGTACTGGCCGCTTGGACTCCCCACGAGCCGACCTACTGTACGGCTTCGACCCTCCACTCGCGCCGGCCCTTCCTCCCCGGGGCCGGCGCGTCCCCATCCGTCGGCGAGCGCGATGGGCAACCCCCGCCCGGACCCTTCCCTTCGGGCGGATAATCCGCGTACGCAGGAAGTTCCGACGCGCGGCTCCGGCGCGCGTCCCAGAAGCGCGCCGCCGGCACCGCGCCGAGCGACTGGCGAGACCGCAGCGAAGTCATCGCCGGAGTGATGCAACAGATAGCGCGAATACAGGCCTCTCAGTGGTATGACGGGTCTCGCAGCCACGGCGATTGCCTCGGAGGTGCAGCGCGCCGCTGCCGGTGACGAGGCAGCTTTCGCCCGGATCGTGGCGGCCCACCACGCGGAGATGGCCCGCATCGCCTACGGCGTCTGCGGCGACTCTGGCCTCGCCGAGGACGCGGTCCAGGCGGCCTGGTCGATCGCCTGGCGCAAGCTTCGCACGCTGCGCGACCCAGATCGCCTACGGCCCTGGCTCGTGACTGTGGCGGTCAACGAGGCGCGCCACCTCGTCCGTCGCCGGGGAATCCGACCGGTGATCGAGCTCGAGATCGACGCGTGCGACGCCCGTGCACCCGATCTGTCGGACGAGATCGACCGGGTTGACCTCGTGAACGCCCTTCGCCGTCTCACGCCCGATGAGCGCGCCCTGCTGGCTCTGCGCTACGGCGCCGGCTTCGACTCGTCCGAGATCGGTCCGATGCTCGGGCTCTCCGCTTCGGGCGCGCGTGCCCGCCTTGCCCGCCTGCTGGGGCGGCTCCGGAAGGATCTCGATGATGACTGAGCTCAAGCGCTTCGAGGCGCGCTTCGCGGCGGCCTACCGGCGCTACCTTGCGGAGGCCCCGGTCGAGGACGACGCGGCCGCCATCGACGCGGCAGTCGCCCACGCGCGTGCCCATCCTCGCCGACAAGGGTTCTTCGGTACCCTGTGGAGGGTCGTCACGGACGCCCTCGGCCCGACCGCACCTGGGGCGCACAGGAGCAGCATGATCGCGTTCAACGCGATCGTGGCCGTCGTCGTCGTGGGGCTCGCCGGAGCACTGCTGTTGAACCGGGGGCAGGCCAATCCCGCGGTTCCCGGCCCGTCGCCAGCAGCGGCTGCAGCTCCCTCGGCGGTCCCAGCATCGCCTGCAACCCGCGCGACCGGCTCGATGACCTCCGAACGCGCCAACCAGACCGCCACGTTGCTCGCCGACGGCCGCATCCTCATCACCGGAGGTGTGGGCTCGGTCAAGCATGGCAACCTGATCCTCAAGGGCGAGACCGTCGCCTCGGCCGAGCTCTACGACCCGAAGACCGGCACCTTCAGCGCGACCGGCTCCATGAACGTTCCTCGCGCCGGACACACCGCCACGCTGCTCACCGATGGTCGCGTGCTTATCGCGGGGGGTTGGGACGGCGATGAAGCTCTCGCCTCGGCCGAGCTCTACGACCCGAAGACCGGCACTTTCAGCGCGACCGGCTCGATGTCCGCTCCTCGCGAAGGACACACCGCTACCTTGCTCGCCGACGGACGTGTCCTCATCGTCGGCGGTGATGACGGGTCGAACGCCTTTGCTACGGCCGAGATCTATGACCCGAGGACACTCAGGTTCAGCCCGACGGGCCCGATGACGACGCGCCGAAGTGACGCCGCTGCGACGTGGCTCGCCGATGGCCGCGTTCTCGTCGCCGGCGGATTGGGGCCACGCACGTCGTCGCCCGTCCAGGCCTCCGCCGAGGTGTACAACCCGAAGACAGGGACGTTCAGCGCGACCGGCTCGATGATCACGGCTCGCGATTCGCAGACCATGACCCTGCTCCCCGACGGCCGCGTCCTGGTTGCCGGAGGCTCCGACAGCAACGGCCAGGGTCTGACCTCGGCCGAGGTGTACGACCCGAAGGCCGGCACGTTCAGCGCGACCGGCTCGATGACTGCCGCGCGCTTCAACCAGACCGCGACCCTCCTGTCCGACGACTGGGTCCTGGTCGCCGGAGGCTTCGTCAACGGAGGCATGATGACCGGAGGCTACACCAACACCATCGTGGCGAGCCTCGCCTCGGCCGAGCTGTATGACCCGA
>JARLHH010000187.1 GCA_031292335.1 Candidatus Limnocylindrales bacterium
CGGGTTCGTGGGAGCGGTGACCGCGTTCACGTACTACAGCCAGGGCCTTCCCGACCCGAAGGAGGTCTTCAACAACCTCGACTTCGCCCAGGAGACCAAGGTCCTCGACCGGACCGGCAAGGTCCAGCTCGCCTCCTTTGCTCGCGAGCAGCGCGACGTCGTCACGTACGACGAGATCCCGCCCATTCTCATCGACGCCACCACGTCCACCGAGGACAAGACGTTCTGGGAGAACGCCGGCTTCGATCCGGCCGGGATCCTCTCTGCGGGCCTGGACACCCTGACCGGCAACTCGCGCGGCGCTTCGACGATCACCCAGCAGCTGGTCCGGGCGCTGCTCCTGCCCCAATCCGCGTTCGCGGGCACCGCGCTCGAGCGAAAGATCCGCGAGATCATCCAGTCGGTTCGCCTGACCCAGGAGCTCCCCCCCGGCGTCGCAGGCAAGCAGGAGATCATCACCGCCTATCTCAACCAGAACTTCTACGGCAACAGCAGCTACGGGGTGGCGGCCGCCGCCCGCAGCTACTGGGGCATCACGGACCTCAGCAAGCTCACCCTGGCCCAGGCGGCGATCCTCGCGGCCATCCCGCAGTCCCCCACCGACTTCGACCTGGTCAAGAACGCCGTCGAGCAGACCGGCGCCGATGGAAAGCAGCACCTCGTGGTGCCGCAGGATTCACCGATCGTCCAGCGCCGCAACTACATCCTGGAGCTGATGAAGACGCGCAGCGTCCTCACCGTGGGCACGTACACGACCGCCGACTACGACGCGGCGGAGCAGGAGCCGGTGGTGCTCGCGCCGCCCGCCACGTCCCACTGGCTGGCCCCCCAGTTCGTGCTCCAGGTTCGCCACCAGCTGGGCGTGATCCTGTGCACGGCCGCCCAGGCGGACAACTGCCCCGCCATCGACACGGGCGGCTACACGGTGATCACCACGCTCGACTACGGCATGCAGCGACTCGCGGAGAAGTGGACCCAGGCCGGCGCCCGCGGTCCGAACGCGAAGAACCCGGCGGCCTACGTCAAGGCGCTGGGAATCCCCTACGAGCCATGGATCCAGAACCTGGTGGGCAAGGACGTCAACAACGCCGCCCTCGCCGCGATCGACTACCGGACCGGCCAGGTCTACGCGTACACCGGCAGCGCGGGCTTCTACCTGGCGGGCAACAAGCAGTTCCAGCCCCAGTTCGACGTGCTCGCCGACGGCTGGCGTCAGCCCGGATCCGCCTTCAAGCCGATCAACTACATCATCGGCCTCGATGACCACACGCTCACCGCCGCCTCGATGTTCATGGACGTCACCACGGACTTCGGCGGTGGCTACACGCCGACCGACGCGGATCTCCTGGAGCGCGGGCCGGTTCGCCTGCGCGAGGCGATCCAGGTCTCGCTGAACATCCCCGCCATCAAGGCCGCGATCGAGATCGGGCCGGATCGCGTGTTCCAGCGCTCCCGGGACTTCGGGCTCCAGTACCAGGCGACCACCAACACCGCCGGCTCGTCGATCGCGATCGGGACGCTGGAGGTCCACATGATCGACCTGATCAGCGCCTACGGCGCCATCGCGAACGGCGGCGTCCTGGTGCCGCGGACCACGATCCTCCAGGTGCGTGACTCCACCGGCCAGACGATCTGGCCGCCCGCCGACGCGACGCCGCAGGGGAAGGCCGTGGTCAGCCCGCAGGCGGCGTTCATCATGACCGACATCATCGCCGGGAACACCGACCCGGCCCAGAACCCGTTCTGGAGCAAGCGGGCGATCTACGACGGCAACACCCGGCGACCGGCGACCCTCAAGACGGGGACGACGAACGACACGAAGGACCTCACGGCGATGGGCTACCTCGCCCCGCCGGCTGATCCGAAGGCGCCCGCGTTCGTGGTCGGCGCCTGGATGGGCAACTCCGACAACTCGGCTCCGCCGGGCGGCGTCGTGTCGCTGGAGACCGCCGCCTCGCTCTGGCAGTCATTCCTGACGGCGGCCACCGCGGGCCAGCCGATCGCGGACTACGAGCCGCCGCCCGGCGTGGCGCAGACCACCGTGGACGCCTTCACGGGGATGCTGCCGGGACCGTTCTCGGCCAAGACGGTCAGGGAGTGGTTCATCGACGGGACGGCGCCGACGCAGATCGACAACACGAAGGTCGCGGTCCAGGTCGACGCGGCGACCGGCAAGCTGTGGCAGCCCGGCTGCCAGGGCCCCGAGGAGACCCAGGGATTCCTCGACCTGAGCAACGTCGAGGCCGATTACCCGGACTGGCAGCCGTTCACCGCTGGCTGGATCGCACGCGCCGAGAAGGGGCCCGGCGTTTCCGGCGGGCCGGAGAAGACGAAGACCAGCTACTTCTACGAGAACGGCGTCTGGACCCCGTACGGGCAGAGCTGGGGTGCCCCGTTCCCGCCCACCGAGATGTGCGACATCGTCACCCCCTCGCCGGAGCCGTCGGTGGAGCCGTTCCCGTCACTCAACCCGTTCGGGAGTCCGTTCCCCAGCCCGTCGGAGTCGATCCCGCCCAGCCTGCCCGGCGACTTCAACGGCAACGGCAACGGGAACGGGAACGGCCATGGGAGGCCGACGCCGGCTCCCTGAGCTCCACCAGGTTCCGGGCCCGGGCTCAGAACGTGACGACGGTCGCGCCGTCCCCGCCCTCGCCCCGCTCGCCCGGACGCGCGGTGCGGACCAGCGGATGCGCGGCGGCGGCCGCCCGGACGGCGTCGCGGAGCGCCCCGGTCCCGTGGCCGTGGTTGATCATCGCCGAGGCGAGACCGGCCAGCGAACAGTCCTCGAGGTAGCGGCCCACCACTTCTATCGCCTCGTCCACCCGCGCCCCCCGCACGTCGAGCGAGGATGCGACCGAGCGGGCGCGATCCAGCCGCAGGGCCGTCAGGCCCGAAGCCGCCTCCTGCTGATGGCCCCCTGAGCCCTTCGTGGCTGCGTCGAGGATCGCCGGCACCAGGTCCTCGACGCCCACCGAGACACGCATCCCGCCGACCTCCAGCGTCGCCCGCCGGCCGCCGCGCTCCAGCGCCACGACCCGGCCCTCCCACCCGCGGCTGCGGCTCCTGGCGCGGGCACCGACACGCCACTCGATCGTCCCTGCCGCCTCGGGCGCCGGCGGTGCCGGTGCCGGTGCCGGCAGCCTGGCCAGCTGCTCCTCCGCCCGCTCCAGCACCTCGTCGAGGGCGGGCGCCGTGACGGTCTCGCGCTGGAGGCGTCGTTGCGCGCCGCGGATCTCGGCCCGCAGGTCATCCACCAGGCGCTCCGCCTCCGCCCTCGCGGTGGTGACCGCCGCCTGACGCTCGCGCCGTGCGCCGCGCCGCTCCTCCTCGGCGACGCGCTGGGCCTCCGCCGCCTTGATCTCCGCGGCTCGCGCCCGGTCGAGCACCGTCCGGGCCTCCACGTCCGCCGCGCGGATCGACGCGAGCGTCTCCTCGAAGGCGACCTGGCCTTCGGTCAGCCTGCCGCGGGCATCCGCGACGATCGCCGGCGGCAGGCCGAGCCGCTCGGCAATCGCGAACGCCTGGCTCCCGCCGGGCAGCCCGATCCGGAGGCGATACGTGGGGCTGAGCGTCTCCAGGTTGAACTCGACGGAGGCATTGCGGACACCGGGCGTCGTGTGGGCGTACACCTTGAGCTCCGCGTAGTGAGTCGTCGCGGCGACGAGGGCGCCCGCCCGCAGGAAGTGGTCGAGGAGGGCCTGGGCCAGCGCGGAGCCCTCAGTGGGGTCGGTGCCGGCGCCCAGCTCGTCGAGCAGGACGAGCGTGTTCGGACCGGCCGCCTCCGTGATCCGGACGATCGAGCGGAGGTGCCCGGAGAACGTCGAGAGCGACTGCGCCACGGACTGCTCGTCGCCGATGTCGGCGAAGATGTCCCGGAAGACGGGCAACCGGCTGCCCGGGTCGGCCGGCACGTGGAGCCCCGCCTGGTGCATGAGCGCGAGAAGGCCGAGCGTGCGAAGGGTGACCGTCTTCCCGCCCGTGTTCGGCCCGGTCACGAGGAGCGCCTGGAAATCCGTCCCCAGCTCCACGTCGATCGGAACGACCGACCCCGTGAGGCCGGGATGGCGGGCGCCCCGCAGGGAGATCTCCGGCCGCGTGCCGACCTCGGCCCGGGTTGCGTCGAGCTCCTCCGCCAGGCGCGCCTTCGCGCTCCAGAAGTCGAAGCGCGCCAGCGCCCCGAGCAGCTCGCCGAGCGGCCCGGCCTGGCTGGCCACGAGCGCCGACAGCTCGTCGAGGATGCGCTCCACCTCCTGCTGCTCGGCCACCTGCGCCTCGCGCCACGCGTTGCCCAGCTCGACCGCGACGAGTGGCTCCACGAACAGCGTCTGGCCGCTGCCGGACGCGTCGTGGACGATCCCCTTGACCCGCCCGCGCGCCTCGGCGCGGACGGGCACCACGTAGCGCCCGTTGCGCAGCGTCACGATCGGGTCCTGGAGTGCCGCCCCCATCTCCGACGAGTGCACCAGCTGCTCCAGCCGGCTCCGCAGCCGCTCGTAGGCCAGCCGGGTTGCCCGCCGGAGCCCTCCCAGGCGCGGCGATGCCGTGTCGAGCAGCTCCCCGACCGGATCGAACGATCGCTCCAGGGTGGACCGGAGCGCCGGCAGGCCGTGCAGATCCCGGGCAAGCGCGCCGAGCAAGGGGCGGCGGTCGCCGGCGAGCGCGTCGCGCAGCCGCGCCCCCGCTTCGAGCGTGGCGGCGATGGAGGCGAACTGCGTCGCGTCCAGGCGCCCGCCGCGCGCCGCCCGCCCGATGGCGGGCCCAATGTCGTGGGCGCCCCCGATCCCCGCCTGCGGCTTCTCCGCGAGGAGCTCGCGCGTCTGCGTCGTCTCGTCCAGCCCGATCTCGACGAGCACCCGGTCGGACGACGGCAGCAGGGCGGCCGCGAGGCGGCGACCGGGATCGAACCCGGCTGCGGCCGCCAGCCGGTCGCGGATGAGCGGGAACTCGAGGAGCGCGATCGACTTCGCGTCCATCACCGTCACCGGCGCCCGGAGAGCGCCGGGCTGCCCAAAACCCGGAAGCGCCACGCCCGTGTCGCCGACTCCTCGCTCGCGTAGCCGACCCCAACCCTCGGGCCGACGATCACCTCGAGCCTGCGTTCGGCAGTCTCGCCCGTCACCAGGCGCAGCGGGCCGTCCGGATCGAGCAGGTCGCGTCCGTCGTCGTCGTGCGCGACGGAGAAGGCAGCGCCGACGTTGCCGGGGCCGCTCGCCAGCCGTGCCA
>JARLHH010000188.1 GCA_031292335.1 Candidatus Limnocylindrales bacterium
CGCCACGTCCACGAGACCCGGAGGATCCGCGCGCCATGTGTTTCGACCTTGACAGCACGCCGCCGATCGCCCCGATCGCCGGCGGCGCCATCGACACCGAGGAGCTGGTGCTCCGGTCCGGCGACGGTGGGCGGTTCGCCGGCCTGCTGGCACGCGCCGAGAAGCCGATCGGCGCCGGGATCGTGGTCCTGCCGGACGTGCGCGGCCTGCACCCCTACTACGAGGAGCTGGCGCTCCGCTTCGCCGAGGCGGGGATCGACGCGCTGGCGATCGACTACTTCGGCCGATCCGCGGGGATCGGCGTCCGTGAGCGCACGGCCGACTTCGACTTCATGACCCACGTCGCGGACACGCGCTTCTCCAGCCTCTCCTGGGACGTCACGGCGGCGGCGGAGCGGCTTCGGATGGTCGACGGGGGCCGCGACCGCGCGATCTTCACGATCGGCTTCTGCTTCGGCGGGCGCCTCGCCTACATGACATCGACGATGGGGCTCGACCTCGCCGGCGTGATCGGCTTCTACGGCTGGCCGGTCGGCAGCGCCCGCAGCGATGTCCCGGCCCCCGCGGATTCGACGGGGCTCATGCGCGGCGCAGTGCTGGGCATCTTCGGCGGCGCCGACCAGGGCATCTCGGCCGACGCCGTCGAGACCTTCGAAGCTGCCCTCTCGGCGGCCGGCGTGCCGAACGAGATCGTGACCTACCCGGGAGCGCCACACTCCTTCTTCGACCGGAAGCAGGAGGACTTCGCGCAGGCGTCCGCGGACGCCTGGGAACGCGTCCTGACGTTCATCCGCGCGAACACGCCGGCCGCGTAGCCCCGCGGTTCGGCAACTGCCCGGCGGCTCACAGCAGGCTCGCGGCCGGGTGGGCTACGCCTCGGGCAGGATGCGCGCGCCCTCGTTGCGGGGCGCAACCAGCTCCACCCGCCCGGGCAGGTCCAGGTCCGCGGAGGCGGCCCGGAACGCCGCCTCCAGCCGCGTGATCAGGCGCAGCGAGTCCACGAACGCGATGACCGTGCTGCCGGCGCCCGACAGGCAGGCGCCCAGCGCGCCGGCTCCGCGCGCCGCGGCCACCAGCTGCGGCAGCTGCGGGTAGACGGCGGCCCGGTACGGCTCGTGGAGCCGGTCGATCGTGAGGTGGCGCAGGAGGTCGGTCCGCCCCGCCGCGAGGCCCGCCACGCCCAGCGCGACCCGCTGGAGGTTCGCCACCGCGTCGGCGAGCGGGACGCTCTCCGGGAGGGCCGCTCGCATGGCTCGCGTGGAAAGGCGCAGGTCCGGGATGAACAGGACGGCCCGCAGGTCGCGCGGGGCGTCGAAGCGGATCGCCATGGGGACCTCCCCGTGGGCCGCGATCGTGAACCCGCCCAGGAGCGCGGCGGCAGCGTTGTCCGGGTGGCCCTCCAGCTCCGTCGCGAGCACCAGCGCGCGGTCCGTGGCGAGCGCCAGCCCGCCCAGCGCGGCACCGGCCAGGAGCCCGCCCACGACCGCCGCCGCGGACGAGCCCAGCCCGCGGCTGAGCGGGATCCGGTTCGTCATGGCGATCCGCCAGCTCATGCCCTCGGGCTCGATCCCGCGGGCTTCGGCGATGCCGCGCTCCAGGGCGACCACGAACCCGTTCGACCGGTCGGCGGGCAGCTCGCCGGCGCCCTCGCCATCCACGCTCAGCTCGATCCCGAGCCCGGGCCGGGCGATCGCCTCCACCTCGATCCGGTCCACGATCTCCAGCGCCACGGCGAGCGTGTCGTAGCCCGCCCCGAGGTTCGCGCTGGTGGCCGGCACCTCGACGACCACGCGCCGCCCGTCGAGGTCGGCGAGGTTGCTCAGAAGCGCCATCCGAGTGCCTCCATCACGGCGGGCAGGGTTGGTCCGGCGGTCACGAGCGGATCGGCCAGGCGGCCGGCCGTGTCGGGATCCTTCAGGCCATGCCCCGTGAGAACGCAGACGACGAGCGCGTCGGGGTCGAGCCGGCCCGCCTCCTGGAGCCTGCGGACGCCCGCCAGGCTGGCCGCCGAGGCGGGCTC
>JARLHH010000189.1 GCA_031292335.1 Candidatus Limnocylindrales bacterium
AGGGCACGGCATGAGCGCGGTCCGCCTGGACCCGGCGGCGGTCCGGCGCACGCTGCGGGCCGCCGGCCTGCGCCCGCAGCGACGTTTCAGCCAGAACTTCCTGGTGGACATCGACGTGCTCGAGGCGATCCTTGCCGCGGCAACGGCGCCGGCCGGGCGGACGGTGCTCGAGATCGGGCCCGGGCTCGGGATCCTGACCGGCGGCCTGCTGGAGGCGGAAGCGGCCGTGACCGCGGTCGAGCTGGACCGCGGGATGGTGGAGCACCTCGCGGCGGCGTTCGAGTCCGCCCTGGCCGCCGCCGCCGAGGGGCCCCGCCCGCCGGCGCCGAACCCGCCGGGAACGCTGCGGCTGGTGGCCGCGGACATCCTCGACGTCGACCTCGCCGGGCTGCTCCTCGCGCCGTTCGACGTCGTCGCGAACCTCCCGTACCACGTCACGAGCCCGATCCTGCACCGGCTCCTGGGCAGCGAGCCGCGCCCCGAGCGCTGCATCCTGATGCTCCAGCGCGAGGTGGCCGAGCGCGTGGCGGCGCGTCCCGGCGCCATGAGCTACCTCTCCGTGTTCGTCCAGTACCACGCTGCGGCGTCGCTGGTCAGGCTGGTCCCGCGCGACGCGTTCGAACCGGCTCCGGAGGTGGATTCGGCGATCGTCGCGCTGGACGTCCGTCCTGCCGGAGGAGCGGGACGCCTGCCCCATGAGATGGAGGACGAGCTCTGGCGGCTCGTGCAGGCCGGCTTCCGCGAGCGCCGGAAGATGCTTCGCAACGTCCTCGGACGGCAGCTGCCGGTGGGCCAGGAACGGGTGGACGCGGCGCTCGCCGCGGCCGGGATCGCCGGCGACCGGCGCCCGCAGACGCTCTCCGTGACCGACTGGATCGGCCTGCTCGGCGCGCTCGGGCCGCTCCCGCCGGACCTGCGGGGCCGCCGCCGCTCCGACCCGGGCCCGGCCTGATCCGGCCGTGACGAGCGAGGTGTCGCGTCGCGTCACGCCGGTCGTGCGCCTCGCGCCGGCCAAGCTCAACCTGACGCTCGCCGTCACCGGGCGGCGCGAGGACGGCTTCCATGCGCTCCACTCTGTGATGGTCCCGCTCGAGCTGGCGGACCGCCTGGCGATCACGCCCGTGTTCGCGTCCGGGGACCGGCTGCACGTCACCGGTCCGGCGGTGCCGGATCTCGGCCCGCCCGAGCGCAACCTCGTCACGCGAGCGATCGGCGCCGCGCGGGCAGCCTGCCGTGCGCGGGGCATCGACCTGCCGCTGCCCGCCCTGGCGGCCCGGCTCGACAAGCGGATCCCGGTCGCGGCGGGCCTCGGCGGCGGGAGCAGCGATGCCGCGGCGGCGATGGACGCGGCGCTGGAGGCGTGGGGGGTGGGCGACGCCCTCCCGCCGGCCGAGCGGGGGACGATCGCGGCGGGCCTCGGCTCGGACGTGCCGTTCTTCCTGGCGGGCGGCTGGGCGCTGGCGGAGGGGCGCGGCGAGCGCGTCGCATCCCTTCCGCCGCCCCGCGGTCCGGCCCCGGCCGTGTTGCTCGTCACACCCGGCGTCGACGTGTCGACCGCCGCCGTGTACGCCGCCTACGCGGGCGGCAGCGGGGCGCCGTCGGGGGCCGCCCTGGCTTCGTCGCGCCATCTCGCCGGCGAGCTGGCGGGCGGCATGACGGTCGCGACATTCGCCGAACGAGCCGGGATCATGGCGGTCGCGAACGACCTGGCGGCGGTGACGGCCGCGCTCGTGCCGGGCCTGGTGCCGTTCCGGCGTGCCCTCGCGAGGCTGGTGGCGCGCCCGGTGGCGCAGTCCGGTTCGGGGCCGACGCTCTGGGTCCTCTATCCTTCCATCGAGGCCGCGGAGACAGCCGCCGGGCTCGTCCGGGAAGCGCTCGCCGCCGGCGAGCTCACGCCACCCGGCGACCGGCCCGCGTTCGTGGCCGCGACGTCGATCGCCGTCGGCGTCCCGTCCAGGGCCGCAACGCCCGCTCGTCCAGCGGAGAACACCGACCAGGGAGGCACCTGATGCCACGTACCGCCATCTCGACCCCGCAGGCTCCCGCCGCGATCGGGCCTTACAGCCAGGCGATCCGTGCCGACGGTTACCTGTTCTGCTCCGGCCAGCTCGGACTTGATCCGGCGACCGGCGAACTCGTTGCCGGCGGTGTCGCCGCCCAGGCCGAGCAGTCGCTGCGGAACCTGGGCGCGGTGCTCGGGACAGCCGGCCTGGCGTTCGGTGACGTCGTCAAGACCACGATCTTCCTCGCCGACATCGCCGACTTCGCGACGGTCAACGCCGTCTACGGACGCTTCGTGACCGACCCACCGCCGGCCCGCTCCACGGTGGCGGTGGCGGCGCTGCCGAAGGGCGGCCGCGTCGAGATCGAGGCGATTGCGCGGTTCGGCGCCTGATGGACCCGGCTCGTCGGGTCCGCGTCACGGGCACGGCGCGTTTGACACGGCCGACGGACCGAACCTACGCTTCCCGGACACCAGATGCCCACTGAACAACCCACGCCGGACGGCAGACGCGGGGCCTCGTCGCGCTCCATTCCGCCCGGGTTACCACCGCCGGGCGAGCCCGTCCGATGATCGCCCGGCGCAGCGCTCCGGGAAACGCCGGGGCCATCGATGCCGCTGACGATCGCGGGGCGGTCGCCGTCGTCATGGCCGGCGGGCTGGGAACCCGCATGCGGTCGTCGGTCCCGAAGCTGCTGCACCCGCTGTGCGGCCGCCCGATGCTGTCCTACGTGGTGGAGGCCGCCCGCGCGGCGACTGGACAGGCCCCGGTCGTGGTGACCTCGCCCGCGACCGCCGCCGTCCGCGACGCGTTCCCGACGGGGGTCGTCTTCGCGCTCCAGGAGCGTCCCGACGGGTCGGGCGATGCCGTCCGGGCCGCCCTGCGCGCCGTGCCGGCCGATGCGGCCGAGATCGTCGTCCTCAACGGCGACATCCCCCTCGTCGAGGCGGGCGTCGTCACGGGCCTGCTGCAACGCCGTCGCGGCGCCGGTGCCGCCATCGCGCTCGTCTCGTTCGAAGCCTGGGAGCCGGGAGCGCTGGGCCGCGTGATCCTGGCACCCGAGGGCGACCGGGTCGCCCGGCTCGTCGAGGCGAGCGACGCCACGCCCGCCGAGCTTGCGGTCAGCGAGGTGAACGCCGGAATGTACGCGTTCGACGCAGCCTGGCTGCGCGCCGCGATCACGCGCCTCACGCCATCCCCGGTGACCGGGGAGTACTACGTCACCCAGCTCGTCGATCTCGCGGCGGCGGACGGGCTCGTGGTCGTGACCCACGAGGTGCCCGACGACGGCGCGCTCGACGGGATCAACGACCGCGTCCAGCTGGCCGAGGCGACCGCGATGTTGCGCGAGCGCATCAACCTCGGCTGGCTCCGGGCCGGCGTCACGATGCACGACCCGGCCACGGCGTACGTCGACGCGGACGTGGACCTGGCGCCCGACGTGACCCTCGAGCCGAACGTGATGCTGCGCGGCAGGACCCGGGTGGAGACGGGGAGCGTGATCGGCGCCGGGAGCCAGCTCGTGGACAGCCTGGTGGGCCCCCGCTGCCGGATCTGGGCCAGCGTCCTGGAGCAGGCCAGCGTGGAGGAAGGGACCACGGTCGGGCCGTTCAGCCACCTGCGGCCGGGCAGCTCGATCGGGCCGGACGTGCAGCTGGGCAACTTCGCGGAGGTGAAGAACAGCCGGCTCGAGCGGGGCGTGAAGCAGCACCACGTGAGCTATCTCGGAGACGCGCACGTGGGCGCCGGCACGAACGTCGGCGCGGGCACGATCACCGCCAACTACGACGGCGTCCACAAGCACCACACGGAGATCGGCGAGGGCGTCTTCCTCGGCGTCGACACGATGCTGCGGGCCCCCGTGACGATCGGCGACGGGGCCAAGACCGGCGCGGGCGCGGTGGTCACGCGCGACGTCCCGGCGGGGACGCTCGCCGTCGGCGTGCCGGCGCGGATCCGCGAGCTGCGCCCGCCGGCAAGCTCGCCGGAGCCGGCTGCCGCGCCGGAGCAGGCCACCCCGCTGGAGCCGGCCGCAGGCGCCGAGCCTGGTCACGACGCGCAGGGCGGCCCGGGTGCCGTCGCTGCCCGGCCGCCGTCGGTCGCGGATCGCTGATGGACCTCGTCGTCCAGCTGGTTGTCATCGTCGTCCTCACCCTGCTGGAAGGGTTTTTCGTCGCGAGCGAGATCGCGCTCGTGTCGATCCGCCGCAGCCGGGTGGACCAGCTCGTCGACGAGGGGAGCAGCGCAGCCCGGCGGGTGCGGCGCCTGCTGGACGACCCCGGCCGCTTCCTGGCGGTGGCGCAGCTCGGCCTCACGACCCTCGGCTTCTTCGCCTCCGCCTTCGCCGCGGTCAGCCTCGTCGACGGCCTGTCCGGCCTTCTCGCCCGCGTCGACGCGTTTCGGGAGGGTGCGCCCGCCATCGCGCTCGTGATCGTCACGACCGTGCTGGCCCTCTTCACGATCGTCTTCGCCGAGCTCGTCCCGAAGACGCTCGCGCTTGCCCACACCGAACGCTATGCGCTCACGCTCTCGCGGCCGATCGAGCTCATCGCCCGGCTGCTCGGCCCGGTCGTGAGCCTCCTGACCGGGATGACGCAGGCCGTGACCCGGGCGCTTGGGGCGCGCGTGTCCGCGGACGCCCAGATCAGCGCCGAGGAGCTGAAGCTGATCGTGGAGCGCGGCGGCGAGCAGGGCGTGCTCGAAGCCGAGGAGGAGCAGATGATCAACGCGGTCATCGAGCTCGGCGAGCGCCGCGTCCACGAGGTGATGGTGCCCCGGACCGACATCGTCGGCCTCGAGGTCGACGGGACCTTCGAGGAAGCCGTGGACCGGATCATCGCCGAGGGGCACAGCCGTCTGCCGGTCTGGGAGCGGTCCGTCGACGAGGTCGTCGGGATTCTCTATGCGAAGGACCTCCTGCGGTTCCTCAAGGAGGCCTCGGCCGATCCGCCGCCCATCCGGGCGCTCCTGCGGGCGCCCGTCTTCGTCCCGGAGTCGATCACGATCGACGATCTCCTGCACGAGCTGCAGCGCCGCAAGGTCCACCTTGCGGTCGTCCTCGACGAGTACGGCGGCACGGCCGGGCTGGTCACGATCGAGGATCTCCTGGAGGAGATCGTGGGCGAGATTCAGGACGAGTACGACGAGGAGGAGCCGATGGTCGTCCGCCTCGATAACGATCGCGCCCGGATCGACGGGCGCGCCTCGGTGGACGAGCTCGGCGAGGTCTGGGACGACCTGGACCTGGACGCGCTCCTGGAGGACCGGGAGGAGTACGACACGCTCGGCGGGCTCCTGTTCCACCGGATCGGTGGCGTGCCGGTCCCGGGGGACCGGATCCGCGTCGGGGCGCTGACGCTCACGGTGGAGTCGACGGACGGCCGGCGCGTGGGCAAGATCCTCGCCGTGCGGGAGCCGGAGGCGGGGACCGACGGCGAGGTCGACCAGGCCGACCGCTGATCAGCGCTCGGGACGGGTGACCTCGGGCAGGTCGAACCGCCAGCGGGTCGCATCGGTCGGGAAGCTGGACCAGCCGAACACGATGCGCGGCGTCACGGCCCAGATTCCGCCGTCCGGGAGCGACCAGCTGGTCGGGTCCACGGCATAGTCCCGAGGTGGGGTGGCTCGTCGAAGCGAACGGCCGTCCCCTCCACGATCACCGCGCCGTCGTTCGGCAGCTCGATGCCGACCGAGATCGCCGGGTTGCCGTCGAGGTTGCGCGCTCGCCGGGTCAGCCTTCCGCCCTCGAACCAGATCCGGCTCGCGCACCACGCCGCCCAGATGGGCATTGCGTGGGGCCGGCCGTCGGGGCGCGAGGTCGCGACCCAGTATGTCTCGGCCGCCGCCAGGCGCGCCTCGGCCCACGACCACGGGAGCGTGCCCTCGAGCGTCTCGGGGATGCCGTAGGTGTGGACGCTCGGGCGCTCGATGGCCGGCTGACCGAGCGGCTGCAGCCCCTCGCTCACGCCGAGATGACCGTCCGCATGATCTGCTCGAGCTTCGCGCGGGCCTCGGGCTGGACCACGCCCGCCGAATCGAGCGCCGCGATCGCCTCGTCGCGCCAGCGGCGCGCCTCGCCGCGCGTGTATTCCTGGGCACCGGTCCGATCGACGATCGCCATCGCCTCCGCCAGCCGCTCCGCGCCGGGTTCGGGGTCGGCGTAGAGCGCGAGCAGGCGGGCGCGATCGTCCGGGCCGGCGTGCTCGAGGGCGTAGATCACGGGGAGCGTCTTCTTGTGCTTGGCGAGGTCGGACGGCTCCTTGCCGGTCGCCTGCTCGCGGCCCCAGATCCCCAGCAGGTCATCGTTGAGCTGGAAGGCGAGGCCGAGAGCCCAGCCGAACTGCCGGTAGCGGGCGATGACCGCCTCGTCGTCCGTGGCGAGCAGCGCGCCGGCCTCGATGCTGGCTGCGATCAGCGCGGCGGTCTTGCGCCCGATCATGTCGAAGTACAGCTCGACCGTCATGACCGTCTCATGCTCGCTCGTCCAGATGTCGATGTACTGGCCCTCGCAGAGCGCGAGGCAGGTGTCGTCGTAGAGCCGCATCAGCCGGAGCACCTTCGAGTCGGAGAAGCCGAGCGACGTGAGACGGTGCAGCGCGATCCGCGACAGGACGAAGACGGCGTCGCCCGTGTTGATCGCCTGGGGGATGCCCTGCACGGTCCAGAGCGTCGCCCGGTGGCGGCGCTCGCGGTCGCGGTCCTCGATGTCGTCGTGGATCAGGCTGAAGTTGTGGCCCAGCTCCACCGCGGCGGCACCCGGCAGCGCGCGCTCCCACGTTCCCGTGATCGAGGCAAACGCGAGCAGCCCGAGGAGCGGCCGGAGGCGCTTGCCGGATGACCCGGAGCCATCGAGCCCCATGTGATACCGGACCATCTCGTACATGCCGTGGGTGGTCGGGTCGCGGTCCACCACGAGGTGGAGGATCTCGTCCTCGACCGCGCCGATGAGCTCCGCGACATCGAGGGAGGCGGGGGAGGTGGGCACGGGCAGGATCATAGCAACCTCGAACGGTCCGGCCGGGCGGTCGACGGGGCGTCGAGATCCGCGGGCAGCCGCTCGCTTCCGGTTCGTGCCGCCGGGGCGGGCGGATGGTACCGTGCGGGCGTGCCCGGCCGCCGCCTCTACGTCACCGATGCGATCGTCCTCTCGCGCTTCGACTTCGGCGAGGCGGATCGCATCCTGACGCTCCTCACGCCGGAGCTGGGGAAGATCAAGGCGATCGCGAAGGGCATCCGGCGGCCGACGAGCCGGATCGGCGGCGCCCTGGAGCCGCTCGCCGAGCTGCGCGTCCAGCTGGCGCGGGGGCGCACGTTCGACGTGGTCACCCAGGTCACGATGCAGCACACGTGGCTCGGCCTCCGCGACCGGCTGGAGGTCACGGCCACGGCCTGGTACTGCGCGGAGCTGGCGGAGCGCTCGCTGGAGGAGCGGCACGCGGCGCTGCCGGTCTACCTGCTCCTGCGGCGCGCCTATGAGCTGCTCCACGCGGGGATGGCCGCGGCCCGGGTCGCCCGCTGGTTCGAGATGCGGCTCTGCGAGGAGCTCGGCGTCCGGCCGGAGGTCGACCGGTGCGTCGAATGCGACCGCCTGCTCGCCCCCGACCACCCGGTCCGCTGGGTGCCCGCGCTCGGTGGCGCCCTCTGCGCCGACCACCCGGGTCCCTCGGTGATTGCCGCCGGGCTCTCGACGGAGGCGCTCAAGGTGCTCAAGGCGTACCAGCGGATGGACGTGGAGGCGCTGGCCGGGCTGCGCCTGCCGCCCGCGGTCGAGCGCGAGGTGGAGGAGCGGCTGGGGGCCTTCGTGCGTCACGTCATGGAGCGCGACACGCGATCGCGGCGGTTCCTCGAGGAGGTCCGCTCCGGGTACGGCGCGGACGCCGTTCCGCCGGAGCCGCGCCCCCGCCCGGCCGACGGTGCGCCGGCAGCGCCATCGACCCGGGCAGGATCCCGCTGATCGAGCCGGCCGTGCGGCCCTGCCCAGTGGCCCACGCGGCGATCGAACGGCGGCAGGGGCCCGGGTGTCTGGTACGATCCGCGGGACCGTCCTCCCGCTCGCGCCTGCCACGCGCGGGCCCCTCGTGGAGCCAGATCCCGTGACCGATCCCCAGCCCGATCCCAACGCCGTCGCGCCGACCGTCAAGGACCTCGAGACGATCGTGAGCCTGTCGAAGCGCCGCGGCTTCGTCTTCCCTTCGTCGGAGATCTACGGCGGCATCAACGCCGTCTGGGACTACGGGCCGCTCGGCGTCGAGCTGAAGAACAACGTCAAGCGCGCCTGGTGGCGGGCCATGGTCCAGGAGCGCGACGAGATCGTCGGGCTCGATTCGGGGATCCTGATGCATCCCCAGATCTGGGTCACCTCCGGCCACGTCGCCGAGTTCAACGACCCGATGATCGAGTGCGCGACCTGCAAGCGCCGCTACCGCGTCGACGAGTTCGCGGGGACGGAGGACCTCGGGCCGAAGGACCTGCTGGATCCGGAGACCGTCGCCCGCCTCGGCCTCGTCTGCCCGAACGACGGCGGCCCGCTCGGTGCGCCGCGGCGCTTCAACCTGATGCTGAAGACCTTCCTCGGCCCAGTCGAGGAGGAGGCCGCGGTGGTCTACCTGCGCCCGGAGACGGCCCAGGGGATCTACGTCAACTACCGGAATGTCCGCGACACGGCGCGCAAGAAGGTCCCGTTCGGGATCGCCCAGATCGGCAAGGCCTTCCGCAACGAGATCAGCCCCGGCAACTTCGTCTTCCGGATGCGCGAGTTCGAGCAGATGGAGATGCAGTACTTCGTCCGTCCGGAGACGGCCGCCGACACGTTCGAAGGCTGGCTGCCCCGGCGCAAGGCCTGGTACGAAGCCTACGGCGTGGCGCCCGAGCGGCTGCGCTTCCGGGAGCACCGTCCCGACGAGCTTGCCCACTACGCCAAGAAGGCCGTCGACGTGGAGTACCGCTTCCCGTTCGGGTGGAAGGAGCTCGAGGGGATCCACAACCGGGGCGACTGGGACCTCGGCCGCCATTCGAAGGAGTCGGGCGAAAACCTGGAGTACTTCGACCAGGCGACCGGCGAGCACTTCATCCCCTGGATCGTCGAGACGTCCGCCGGCGCCGACCGCGCCGCCTTCACGTTCCTGATCGACGCCTACCGGGAGGAGGAGGTCCGGGGCGAGAAGCGGGTCGTGCTGGGATTTCACCCGGATCTTGCGCCCTACAAGGTGGCCGTGCTGCCGCTCCTCAAGAAGCGGCCCGAGATCGTGGAGCTCTGCCACCGGATCAAGGACGACCTCAAGCGGCACACCATGGCCGTCTACGACGACACGGCCGCGATCGGCAAGCTCTACCGGCGCCAGGACGAGATCGGCACGCCGTGGTGCGTCACCGTGGACGTGGACTCGCTCGACGACGGCAACGTGACGGTCCGCGACCGCGACGCGATGATGCAGGAGCGGATCTCCGCCGACCAGGTCACCCGCTACATCACCGACCGGCTGGACGCGGCGCGGCCGCACGGCCTGTAGCCGGAGCGAGGCGGGCGCGACCTCCCCGCGACCCGGGCGCGTAGTGCTAGTGGGCGGCGGCTCGTGCGGCGGGCATCGGTGACGGCGCCGCCGGCTCCGCCTCGACCCGGGGCGGGTACTCGCCGCGCAGCCACGCGTCGACGGCCGCGGCGGCACGCTTGCCGTCACCCATCGCCAGGATCACGGTGGCCGCCCCGCGCACGATGTCACCGCCGGCAAAGACGCCCGGCAGCGACGACATGCCGTGCTCGTCGGTGACGATGTAGCCCTCCTTGTTCAGCGCGAGGTCCGGCTCCGACGCGGTGAGCAGCGGGTTCGAGCGGGTGCCGATCGCCACCACGACCATCTCGCAGTCGATCACGAACTCGGAGCCCGCGATCGGGGTGGGCCGGCGTCGTCCGGACGCGTCCGGCTCGCCCAGCTCCATGCGGATGCACCGGATCCCGGTGACCCAGCGGTTCTCGTCGCCGAGCACCTCCAGCGGCGCCACCAGCAGCTCGAACCGGATGCCTTCCTGCTCGGCGTGGTGGACCTCCTCAACGCGGGCGGGGAGCTCGGCCATGCCGCGCCGGTAGACGATGATCGCCTCGTCCGCTCCCAGCCGCTTCGCGGTGCGGACCGAGTCCATCGCGACGTTCCCGCCGCCGACCACCACGACCCGGTGGCCCCGCAGGACCGGCGTGTCGGACTCGGGGTTCCAGGCGCCCATCAGGTTGACCCGGGTCAGGTACTCGTTGGCCGAGTAGACGCCCTTGAGGTTCTCGCCCGGCACGTTCATGAAGACCGGCAGGCCGGCACCCACCGCCAGGAAGACGGCGTCGAACCGGTCGCGCAGCTCGCGCAGGGTGTAGGTGCGGCCGATGATCGCGTTCGTCTCGATCTTGACGCCGGACGCCACGAGCCGGTCCACCTCCTGCTGGACGATGTCCTTCGGAAGCCGGAACTCGGGGATCCCGTAGATGAGCACGCCGCCTGCCGCGTGGAACGCCTCGAAGACCGTGACGTCGTGGCCCTGCTTGACCAGCTCGCCCGCGGCGGTCAGCCCGGCCGGGCCCGAGCCGACGATGGCGACCGACCGACCCGAGGTGGCCGGCGCATCCGGCTTCGACCGGTCGGGGTGGGCCATCGCCCAGTCCGCGACGAAACGCTCCAGCGAGCCGATCGCAACCGAGGCGCCCTTCTTGGCCCGGACGCAGCGGCCCTCGCACTGGATCTCCTGGGGGCAGACCCGTCCCGTCACGCAGGGAAGGGCGTTGTCGTCGAGAAGCGACGCGGCGGCACCATCCATGTCGCCGACGCGGAGCCGCTCGATGAACAGGGGGATGTTGACCCGCACGGGGCAGCCTTCGATGCAGACCGGGTTCCTGCACTGGAGGCAGCGCTCCGCCTCCAGCATCGCCAGCTGCTGCGAGTAGCCCAGGTTCACCTCGCGGAAGTTGGCCGCGCGCAGGAGCGCGTCCTGTTCGGGCATGTGCGTGCGATCGATCGTCATCCGCTCCTTCGGCAGGAGCGGATGATCGAAGGCCGGGGTGAATGCCGGGTCGCCTTGGGACGCGCCCGACTCCTCGGAAGGGGAGTCCGGGATTGGCTGGTCGGTCATCAGGCCCGTTTCCCTGCGGCCTCGACCGCCTCCTGTGCTTCCGCGGTGCTCGCCAGGCCCGGGATCAGGCACCGCCCGCCGGCCGCCTGGGTGGCGCCCGCCTCCGCGGCGGCGTCGCGGCGGTGGGCGATCTCCAGGGCGCGCGCCTCGAAGTCCCGGTACGTGCCCAGGCGATCGGCGAGCTCGCGGAAGTCGACCTGGTGCGCGTCGAACTCGGGCCCGTCCACGCACGCGTAGACGGTCTTGCCGCCGACGGCCACGCGGCAGCCACCGCACATCCCGGTCCCGTCGAGCATGATCGCGTTGAGCGAGGCGAACGTGGGAACCCCGTACGGCCGGGTCAGCTCGGCGACCGCCCGCATCATGGGGACCGGTCCGACGGCGTACACGGCGTCCACGCCCCTCGCCTCGATCACGTCGCGCAGCGCGTCCGTGACGAAGCCATGCCTCCCGTAGCTCCCGTCGTCGGTGCAGGTGATCACTTCGCCGGCGCGCCGCAGCTCGTCTTCGAAGATCACCCACTCCTTCGAGCGGCCGCCGATCACGCTGATCACCTCGACACCGCGCGCGGCGAGCCCGAGCGCGATGGGGTGGACCACGGCCGTGCCGACGCCACCGCCGACGCAGACCGCCCGGCCGTGGTCGAGCAGCTCCGTGGCGCGCCCGAGCGGGCCCGCGACGTCCGCGATCGCGTCGCCGACCTGGAGGGCGACCAGGTCCTCGGTGCTCTTGCCCACGGCCTGGATGACGAGCGTGATCGTGCCGCGCTGGGGATCGGCGTCCGCGATCGTGAGCGGGATCCGCTCCGCGCCCGGTGCGCGGTGGACGATCACGAACTGGCCGGGCTGGCGGATCTCGGCGATGCGGGGCGCCTCGATGACGAGGCGCGTCACGTTCGGAGAAAGCTGGGCCCTGTCGACGACGGCGTGCATGGGAACTCCCACTCGGGTGCGCATGTTTGCGCAATCATGCACGCATTCCGGGAATCGATCCATGCGCAGCAGTGCATGGATCGAGGGCCGAATGTCACCCCGTCGGCGGAACCGCGCCTGTCGACCGCGACGATGCCGGGCGCCCGCCGGCGCGCCGCGCCCCGGCGCCTGCCGGCGCGCCGCGCGGTGGAGGCGGCTGAAGGTCAGACGGCGACGGCCGCCGGTGTCGCGGCGACGATCGCCTCGGTCGGGCAGATCTCGACTCCGGCGCAGCCTCCGGTCGCGAGACAGTCGTCGCACAGCTCGGGATCGATGACGTAGACGTCGCCCGCCTGCGAGACTGCGCCGTTCGGGCACTCGGGCTCGCAGTTCCCGCACCCGATGCAGTCTTCCGTGATCGTGCTGGCCATGTCCGCGCTCCTGGTGATTGGCGGGCCCGGAGCCCGAGCCTGCCTAGACGGCGGCCGCGGCCGTGCCGCCTGCCGCATCGCCCGGGACGGGGGGACTGCCGTCGGGGGGCTTCTGGTGCCATTCCTGGTGCCCAGGGCGCGGGTCGCCCGGGGCCGCGCCCGTGTGCAGGTGGACGTGGGGCGCATCCACCGACATCCGGAGGCTGTCCTTGTTGCAGAGGTCGATGCATACGCCACAGGCGATGCAGCGAAGCTGTTCGATGGCGAAGTAGCGCTCCTCGCGCGAGCAGGTGAGCGCGACCGTGGGGCAGCGCCGGGCGCACAGCCCGCAGAAGACGCAGGTGTCGAGGTCGAACTCGAGGGTGCCGCGGGTGCCCGCGAAGTGCGGGCGCGTCTCGCTCGGGTAGCGGCGCGTCGCGGGCCGCGATAGGAGGTTCCGCAGCGAGCGCCCCACCATCGGCAGGTTGAAGGGGTTCGCCATCTCAGCGCTCCGTGCAGCTGATGCAGGGATCGATGGTCATGATGATGTTCGGGACGTCCGCGAGGTCACAGCCCTTGACCAGCTTGATCATCGCCGGGATGTTGGCGAAGGTCGGCGTCCGCGCCCGGAAGCGCTCGAGATACTTCGTGCCGTTCGCCTTGATGTAGTAGATGACCTCGCCGCGCGGTTGCTCCAGGCGCTCGAAGACTTCGCCGGTCGGAAGACCGCGAACCTTCACCTCGATCGGCGCGCCCTCGGCCTTCGGCATCCGGTCGACCGCCTGGCGGATCAGGTCGATCGACTGCGAGATCTCGCGCACGCGGACGACAACCCGGGCGAGGCAGTCCCCGGCAGTCTCGAGCACGGGCTCGAAATCCAGCCGGTCGTAGAGGTGCGTGCCCGTCAGCCGGGTGTCCATCCGGATCCCGGACGCGCGCGCCATCGGGCCGACCGCGTCCACCGCGTGCGCGTCCTCCCGGCTCAGGATGCCAACGCCGGACAGGCGGTGACGGATGGACGGGTCGGTCTCGAAGATGCGGGCCGTCGCAGCGAAGCCCGCTCCCAGCTGCTGCAGCTTCTCGACGATCGCGGCGAGCTCGGTGTCCGAGATGTCGCGGCGCACGCCGCCGATCCGGTTGACCGAGAAGATGATCCGGCCGCCGGTCGTCTTCTCGAAGATGTCCAGGACCTCCTCGCGCGTCCGCCAGCAGTGCATGAAGAGGTTCTCGAAGCCGAAGGCGTCGGCGCCGAGGCCCAGCCAGAGGAGGTGGCTGTGGATGCGCGACATCTCGGCCCAGATCAGGCGCAGCCAGCGCGCGCGCTCCGGCACCTCGACGGCCATGATCTCCTCCATGGCCACGGCATAGCCCATGCCGTGCATGAAGCTGCAGATGCCGCAGATGCGCTCGACGACGTACCCGAACTCGGTGTACTCGACGCGCTCGACCAGCGCCTCCAGTCCCCGGTGGATGTAGCCGATGGTGGGGATGGCGTCCACCACCTTCTCGTCCTCGAGGACGAGGTCCAGCACGATCGGCTCGGGCAGGACCGGGTGCTGCGGACCCATCGGGACCACGGTCCGCTTCATGCCTTCTTTGCCCCCGCTTCGTGCTTTGGAGCTGGGTCGCCTCTGCCGAGGGCGTCCAGGCGGGCGCGGATCGCGCTGGGTGCGAACGGCACGATCGTCGAGGTCTGGTAGAGCTGGCCCTTGAGATCGAGTGCCATCCCGGTCACGTTGACCCCGAACAGCTCCCGCATCTCGTTCTCGTACAGGAACGCCGCGCCGAAGGACGTCGAGATGCTGGGGACCTCCTCGCCGGGCAGGACGCGCTCGCGAACGTGCTCGATCAGCTGGTCGCTCGCGAACGACCAGCTGATGTCGAAGGCGCCCCCGTCCATCCCCTCGGCTGGCAGGATCGAGGTCGTATTGATGATCGCCAGCCGCCAGCCGTCCCTGTGGTACCGGTCGACCCGGGCGAGGAAGGCATCCTTGTCCATCACGCGCTCCGCTTCCGCTTCTGCTCGAGCGCCGCGATGCCGGAGACCACGCCGTCGATGATGCTCTCGGGGCGGGCGGCGCAGCCGGGAACGTACACGTCCACCGGCACCACCTGGTCGATCCCGCCCTGGATGTTGTAGGCCCGGGCAAAGATGCCGCCCGAGCAGGCGCAGGCCCCAACCGCGACGACCACCTTCGGGTCGGGCATCTGGCGGTAGAGGTTCTGGATGATCTCGATGTTCCGCTCGTTCACGCTGCCGGTGACGAGCAGGATGTCGGCGTGCTTGGGATTGCCCGTGTTCACCACGCCGAAGCGCTCGACGTCGTAGAGCGGCGTCAGGCAGGCCAGGACCTCGATGTCGCAGCCGTTGCAGCTGGATCCGTCGTAATGGAGGATCCAGGGCGAGCGCTTGAACAGGGACATCGGCATCACCTGCCCAGGAGGAAGAGCGCGAGGACGTTGCCACCCGTGAACAGCAGGGTCACGGCCCAGGTCGAGCGCAGGACAAGCTGCCACTTTGCCCGCGAGGTGGAGTTGTCCACCAGGACCTCCAGGCCGTAGGCGATCGCGAAGGCGAGCAGCCCGAGCGGCACGCTCCAGTTGAAGAAGAGCACGACGAACGCGCACAGCAGCGCGGACTCGTACCAGTGGGCCATCTCGACGTACGCGAGCAGACGGCCCGACATGTCCGAGGTCAGCCCGTTGACCAGCTCCTGGTGAGGATGGTGGGAAGTCGAGATGTCGAAGGGCGACTTGCGGAGCTTGATCGTGGCCACGAAGAGGAATGCCAGGAGCACGCCCGGCAGCTCGAGCGCGACCATCACGGGCGAGGCGAGGACGCCGGCGAACGTGCTCGCGCTCGTCACCTTGCAGATGGCGGCGAGCATGAGGATGAAGAACGGCTCGGAGGCGAGCAGGACCACCAGCTCGCGCTCCGCCCCGGCGAAGCTGTAGGGCGAGTTGACCGAGCCGGCGGCCAGGACCAGGCAGAGCGCGGCGAGGGCGAACACGAATGCGATGAAGATGAGGTCGGTTCCCCCGAGGGCCAGCGCGCCGGCCGCGGCCATGAAGCCGACGTGGCCCAGGAGCAGCGGCTCCACGACGGGGTTGACCTGGCGCGCCTCCTTCTGGAAGAGCTTGCCCACGTCATAGAACGGCTGCAGGAGCGGCGGCCCGATCCGGCCCTGCATCCGGGCGCTCACGATGCGATCCACTCCGGCTAGGAGGCCCCCGAAGATCGGGGCGACGACGACGAACAGGAGGCCGTAGGCGAGCGGGTTCATGCGCGCACCACCAGCCCGACCAGGACCATCCCGGCGAGGATGACCCCGCACACGGCCGTCCCGGACCGGAACACGAGAGACCCGTCGATCACGCCTTCGAGGTAGTAGTTGCGGAGGGTCACGGTCCGGGTCCCACCCAGCGCCGCGCCCATCAGGTGGCCGGCGTTCGCGGTGCGTCCGCTCGTGTAGAAGTCGGCCAGGTCGTAGTCCGATCGACGCGACGCCCAGAGCGCCAGCGCCGGCAGGAAGAGCACCGCGACCAGCATCACGATGATCATCGCGGGGCTGAGGTTCAGGAAGACGCGCGGCGTCGCCGAGAAGGCCGCCAGCGCGTACGGCCCCACCACGTGATCGGAGATCCACCCGAGCCCGGCCGCGATCCCGACGACGCCGACCGCGAGGACGATCTCGGCGAACCACTCGTAGCGCGTGACGCGGTCTTCGACGGAGCGCTCGTACGGCTCGATGCTGCGCATCGAGAGGATCTTGATGAGGAGCTTGCCCCAGTAGAAGATCGTCAATGAGCTGCCGAAGGCCATGATGATGAGGAACGTCGCGCCCTCGAAGCCGGGGACCTCGAGGAAGGCGCGGATCGCGGTCCACTTCGCCACGACGATGCCGAACGGCGCGATGAACATGCCCGCGATGCCGGTCAGGGCCAGCGCGCTCACCCGCGGCATCCGGCTCAGCAGCGTGTCGAAGTTCTCCATGTCCTTGGTGTAGAGCCGGTTCTCCAGCGTCCCCACCACCAGGAAGAGGAGGGCCTTTGCCACCGCGTGGAAGATCACGATCATCACGCCCACCCAGACCAGCTCCGGCGTGCCGATCCCGGCGCAGCCGACGATCAGGCCGAGGCTCCCGATCGTCGAGTAGGCGAGCACCTTCTTCGTGTTCCGCTCCGTCACCGCGACCATCGACGCGAAGAGGAACGTGAGCAGGCCCACGAAGGCGACCATCATCCCGACCGCGGACCCGGCCATCGCCGGCGAGAGGCGCAGGAGCAGGAAGACGCCCGCCTTGACCATGGTGCTCGAATGGAGCAGGGCCGAGGTGGGGGAGGGTGCGTACATCGCGCCGAGGAGCCACGACGAGAAGGGCATCTGGGCGCTCTTCGTGATCCCGGCCAGGCAGAGGAGCGCGATCGCCGGGAGAAGCGCCGCGCCGGCCGGCCCGGCGGTCAGCCTGGCCAGGTCCATGCCGTCCGGCTGGCCTGACAGCAGCAGCATGGCCACCGAGAAGCCCAGCCCGCCGAGCAGGTTCATGTTGAGCGCGTCGAAGGCGTAGCCGATCGTTTCCTCCGTCCGGGTGTAGCCGATCAGGAGGAACGAGCAGATCGTCGTGATCTCCCAGAACACGCTCATCATCGGGAGATCGTTGGAGACGACCAGGCCGAACATCGCCCCGAGGAAGAGGAAGAGCAGGAAGAAGAACGAGGTGCGCCGGCCCCGGATCATCGGGTTCGAGCGCTGGTAGTCGCGCATGTACCCGAGGGCATGGATGCAGATGAGCGGCCCGACGATCCCGATCACCAGGACCATCACCATGGTCAGCCGGTCGAACCAGAACAGACGCGACGGGTCGGGGTCCGGCAGGTGCCCGCCCAGGTCGAGGTAGAGCGCGATCCCGAGCTGGGCGGCCGCCATGATCGGTGCGACCACGCGCCCGTTCTGCAGGCTGACCACCACGATGAAGACCGCGATGGCGGCGTCCATCACGAGCACCAGGTGGCCGGGCGTGACGCCGCCCGGCAGCCCGAAGAAGAGCGCGTTCCCGTTGCCGAAGGTGAACACCGTGATCAGCGAGGCAGCGGCGACGACGACGCAGGCGCCGACAACGAGGGCGTTCCGGATGTTGCCCTTCGTGACCACGAGTAGGACGCCGCTGACGACGACCGGGAAGGCGATCAGGAAGACGATCAGCTCGCTCATGTCAGCCTTCGCGCGCTCGGCGTGACATCAGTGGGCCCCGGGGAGGAGATGGTCGACCTCGTAGACGAGGACCTCCGGCGCAACCGGCTTCTCCATGAAGCGGTCCACCGGCATCCAGCCGTCGTCCCGGTCCTGGGACGCCAGCTCCTGGTTGGAGAGCACCTCGTCCATCCGGCTCAGCATGATCAGGTGGAGCGCCGGGAAGTCGTGGGCGAGCGTCCGGGCCAGGTCGACCCCGGCCGTCGCCCCGTCGAGCAGCGCCTCCAGCACGACGAGGTCCGGCGTGTCGCGGCGCGCCGCGCTGAGGCCATCAGTGGTCGTCGATGCGGCCGTCACGGTGTGCCCGTCCGCCTCCAACGCGGCCCTGTTCCGTGCGACCAGGTCCGCGTCGTCGTCCACCAGAAGGATGTGTGCCATCTCCCGTCCCGGCCCGGGGGCCGCCCTGCGCCGTCATGTCCCGCGTCCACGGCCGGTCCGGCCGCTTGGACTGCCGTGCTGTTCCAAGGCACAGCGTAACGACCCGACCCTGATTGGCCGCCCGTAGATCGGCCCCTCGACACGGGCCGGACGGCCCGCCGTGCATGGGCCGAGTCGTCCCACGGGCGGATCGGGCGCGGCACGCTACGATGCGAGGCGTGCACGAGTTCTCGATCGCCGAGGCGCTGGTCGCCCAGGTGCAGCGCCACGCGCCTCCATCAGGGCGCGTGCGCGAAGTGGAGATCTGCGTCGGCGCGCTCCGCGGGCTGGAGCCCGATGCGCTCCGGATGTCCTGGGAGGCCGTGACCCACGGCACGTCGATCGACGGTGCGATCCTGCACGTCGACCTCCGGCCGTGGACGATCACGTGCTCCAGCTGCGGTCGGACCTGGACGAGCCCCGTCCCGTTCGTGGCCTGCGCGTGTGGCGATCCCGCCCCGCGTCCCACCGCCGGTGACGAGCTGGACCTGGTCTCCCTCACCGTCGAGACCGAGGAGGATTGAATGGCCGAGGCAGCCAGGACGACCCGGATCCCGCTCGTCGAGCGGGTCCTGGAGGCGAACGACGAGGTCGCGGCCGCCAACCGCGCCCAGCTGGAGCGACGGGGCATCTTCTCGGTCGACCTGATCGGGGCGCCGGGTAGCGGCAAGACGGCGCTCCTGGAGGCGACCCTGCGGGCGCTGCGCGGGCGCCGGCAGCCTGCGGTCCTGGTCGGGGACCTGGCCACCCGGCGCGACGGCGACCGGCTGGCCCGCTGGTGCGACCAGGTCGTCCAGATCTCGACCGGCCAGGGATGTCACCTGGAGGCGAACCAGGTCCGGGACGCGCTCGCCGAGATCGACCTGGACGCCGTTGACCTGCTCTTCATCGAGAACGTGGGGAACCTGATCTGTCCGGTGGGCTTCGACCTGGGCCAGTCCGCCAAGGTCGGCCTGTTCAGCACCGCCGAGGGCGAGGACAAGGCGGCCAAGCACCCCTATCTCGTCGAGGCGGCCGACCTCATCCTGCTCAACAAGGTCGACCTGCTGCCCTACCTGGCGTTCGACCGGTCGTTCTTCGAGGCGGACGTGCGGCTGCTGAACCCCCGCGTCCCGATCCTCGGCGTCTCCGCGACGACCGGCGAAGGGCTCGAGGCGTGGCTCGCCTGGCTTGAACGCGCTGCGCGCTCCGGCCTGCCAGCGAGCACCGATTAGCGTCGCCATCCGGCGGTCGGACAGGATTCGGCGCCGCACCCGCTTCGCTTGGGCGTGCCGCCCGGCTGCAGGTCAGCGTGCCGCCGCCGCGGCGACCTCCTTGCCCTTCGGCCAGTAGAGCTCCTTCTTGACGTGGAACTCGGGGAACCCCTGCCGCATGAGGGCTCCTTCCACGTTGAGGATCATCTCCGGGTTGCCGCAGATGTAGACGACCGTTCGGTCGGGAGCGAGGTGCAGATCCCGACAGACGTCGGCGACGACCGCCTCCACGCGCCCGGTCCGGCCCGTCCAGCCGGCGTTGCGCGGGTCGTCGGGTCGCGACAGGGTGGGCTCGTAGCGCAGGGGGTAGCGTCCGTCGCGCTCCATCGCCTCGAGGACGTCCCGGTAGGCGAGGTCCTGCACGAATGACGATCCGTGGAGGATGACCGTCCTGCGCGGCTTCCGGGCGAGCATCGTCTCGCGGATCATCGACATGAACGGCGCGATCCCGGTCCCGGTGGAGACGTAGAGGTGGGTCCGGTGGTCATCGGGCTCCAGCATGAACCGGCCCTTCGGACCGATCAGCCGCATGCGCGCCCCCACCTCGAGCCGCCAGAGCAGCGTCGTGAAGCGGATCACGGGGATCAGGCGCACGTACAGCTCGTAACCCTCCGTGCCCGCCACGCTCGGCGCCGACGCCACGGAGTACGGGCGCTGCCAGAGCTTGCCGTCCGCGAAGACGCCGGCCGTCATGTACTGGCCGGCCTCGAACGGAGCAGGCTCGCCGTCGAGCTTCACCCAGAAGCTCGCGAGCTCGGCCGAGTGGTCTTCGCGACGAACCAGCGTGGCGTTGTACTGGGGCGCGTCCTCCGCGATGACGCGGGTGTCCTCGAGGTGGTGGCTCATGCCCGGCCGGCCCTCCTGGCGTGCGGCGCTCACGTGGATTGGCCCGAGTGTAGCCTCCCGCGGAGACGCTCGCGCGCGGGCTGAGGTGGGCCGTCACGCACGGCGCGACCCGCCGCATCGCCGATCGGCCGGGCACGGTCGGGCCGTTCGACCCGCGTGGACGGGCCGGACGCGGGTCCGGGGGACCAGGCCCCGGCGGTACAATCCACTCGGTTACCTGACCCTCGGTCTTCTCCGCGGTCCGCCATTCCGCGCGCCGCGCCGCCTGCATCACCGGAGGAATCGCTCAATGCCGGAGTCCGCCACGCGCGCGCATCGTGCCGCCAAGCGCTACATCTACGCCTGGGGCGAGGGCAAGGCCGAAGGCCACGGCAGGATGAAGGACCTGCTCGGCGGAAAGGGCGCCGGCCTCGCCGAGATGACGCTCGCCGGGCTGCCGACACCGCCGGGATTCACGATCACCACGGAAGCCTGCAACGACTACTTCGCCGCCGGCAAGACGCTGCCGGACGGCCTCTGGGACGACGTGCTGGAGGCGGTCAAGACCGTCGAGCGCCAGACCGGCAAGGGCTTCGGGGATCCCCGCAACCCGCTTCTCGTCTCCGTGCGTTCGGGCGCCAAGTTCTCGATGCCCGGCATGATGGACACGGTCCTCAACCTGGGGCTCAACGAGGAGACGCTCCACGGCCTCATCGCCCTGACCGGCAACGAGCGCTTCGGGTGGGACGCCTACCGGCGCTTCATCGCCATGTTCGGCCGGATCGTCATGGACGTCGACGGCGCCCGGTTCGACGAGCCGCTGGAGGCCGCCAAGGCGGCCCACGGCCCGAGTGCCAAGGACACGGACCTGGACGTCGCGGACCTCAAGGCGCTCGTCGCCGAGTTCAAGAAGGCGGTCCGCGCCGAGACGGGCCGAGACTTCCCGACGGACCCCTACGAGCAGCTCGATCTCGCGATCAAGGCCGTCTTCGCCTCGTGGTTCGGCAAGCGCGCCAACGACTACCGGAACAGCCAGAAGATCGCCCACGACCTCGGCACGGCCGTCAACGTCGTCACGATGGTCTTCGGCAACATGGGGAACGACTCGGGCACCGGCGTCGCCTTCACCCGCGACCCGAACACGGGCGAGAAGGCGCTCTACGGGGAGTACCTGGTCAACGCCCAGGGCGAGGACGTCGTTGCGGGCATCCGGACGCCGGCCAAGATCAGCCACCTCGCCGACGAGATGCCGGCCGCCTACGCGGAGTTCCAGCGGATCGCGGACCAGCTCGAGCTGCACTATCGGAACGTCCAGGACCTCGAGTTCACCATCGAGCGCGGCCGGCTCTACATGCTCCAGACGCGCGACGCGAAGCGCACCGCCGCGGCGGCGGTGAAGATCGCGACGGACATGGTCGACGAGGGTGTCATCTCCAAGCAGGAGGCCGTCGCCCGGATCGAGCCCGCCCAGGTCGACCAGCTGCTGCGCGACCAGTTCGATCCCGTCGCGCGCAAGCTCGGCAAGCGCATCGCTCACGGCCTGAACGCATCGCCCGGCGCCGCCGTCGGGCGGGCCGTCTTCAACGCGGACGTCGCGGTGGAGTGGGTGGCACGCGGCGAGAAGGTCGTCCTGGTTCGCGTCGAGACCTCCCCCGACGACTTCCACGGCATGGCCGTGGCACAGGGGATCCTCACTGCGCGCGGCGGCGCCACGTCGCACGCCGCGGTGGTCGCGCGCCAGATCGGCAAGCCCTGCGTGGCCGGGTGCGCCGAGCTGGTCGTGGAGTACGCGACGAAGACGGCGCACAGCACGGAGAGCGGGCTGAGCTTCGGCGAAGGTGACTGGATCAGCGTGGACGGCTCCACGGGCGAGGTCTTCGTCGGCGCGCTGCCGACCGTTTCGGCGCGGTTCGAGGACCAGCCGGAGCTCAAGCGCGTCCTGGGCTGGGCCGACGAGATGCGTCGGCTCCAGGTCTGGACGAACGCCGACAAGCCCCAGGAAGCGGCCCAGGCCCGCTCCTACGGCGCGCAGGGAATCGGCCTGTGTCGGACGGAGCACATGTTCCGCGAAGGAGAGCGCCTGGAGATCGTCCGGGGCGCGATCCTCGTCGCGAACGCGGCCACCCGGGCGAAGGCCAAGGTCG
>JARLHH010000190.1 GCA_031292335.1 Candidatus Limnocylindrales bacterium
GCGTGGTCGCGGCGACGACGGCGTTGTACGGGATCCCGTAGCCCGCGTAGCTGCCGAAGTCGGGGTGCAGGTGCGCGGAGGCGCCGATCGAATCGATCAGCGTCGCCGAGTCCGCGGCCACGGGCAGGCCGGTGACGGGTCGGTTCCACACGTTGTCGGCCGGGAACACCGGGCAACCAGCGAGCATGGGTCCACCGGCAGCGGCTGGGCTCGCGGTGGGTCGAGGTGTCGGGCGAGGTGTCGGGCGGGGTGTCGGGCGGGGTGTCGTCGGCCCGGGCGTCGTCGATGCGGGCGTGGCGTGTGGCGTTGGGCGGGGGGTCGGAGACTGTTTCGGAGCGTCGGTCGCGCCGGGCGTGGTCCCCGAGGTTGTCCCGGGCGAGCGCGCCACGGGCAGGGCCCGTGGGCTGCCTGGAGTAGAGGCGATCTGCCGGGGCGCCGCCGTAACCGCGACGGGAGGCGACGCCGTCGCGGGACCACGGTCGGACGGTCCGGGCGTCGCGGCGGTGCCAGCGCTACATGCCGCGAGCAGGCACGTCAGGACGAGGGTGAGTGATCGGCGACCCATGTGCCAGATGGTCGCCGACGGCACTCCTGCCGGGAAGGATCCGAAGGTCCGGGCGCCCCGAGGCGATCGAGGCACATCTGGCCCGCCTCCCGGCCTTGGGCCCGTCGGGCGTACGGTCGCCGCCGGGCACGGAGTGGATCGACACCGGTGCGACCATCGCCAAGGACGTGAACTCCGGCGACCTCGGCTACGACGAGATCACGCCCGAGGAGGCCGCGATCATGAGCGCGCAGTAGGTGCGCGGGGTCGGGCGGCGCCGCGTACTCCGGACGCTGTCTCCTTCTTGGAGTGTGTCGAGTTCTAAGTCGGCGCACGGACACGGTGCCGACGCGACGATCCGTGGGATTGCTCCCGGGCGCAGACACCCAGGTGTGGCGTACCGTGGGAGCCGCTCGCGCACCCGGACGTCACGCAACTGGTGAGGGAAGGACCTGAGGGGCGGTGAACATGCGACGCATCGGGATCACGGCCGCGGTGCTGGTCCTGGCGCTCGCGCTCGCACCGGTCGCGGAAGGAACCACGCCGGCCGCCACCGTCCTGCGGACCGGGCTCCCGAGCCACCTCCTCACGCCGGGAGCGTTCAACCCCGCCGTCACCCAGGCGACGATCCACCGGACGATCTGCGTGGTCGGCTGGACGGCGACCGTCCGCCCGCCCGAGTCGTACACGGAGCCACTCAAGGTCGCCCAGATCGCGACCTACGGGTTCGCGGACAAGCGGCTCGCCGACTACGAGGAGGACCACCTCGTCAGCCTCGAGCTCGGTGGGAGCCCGACGAGCGCGAAGAACCTGTGGCCCGAGCCGCACCACATCAAGATCGGTGGCCTCGACCTCGGCTCCTACACGAAGGACGCTCTCGAGACGCACCTGAAGACCCTCGTCTGCGCCGGCACGCTCACCCTGGCCAAGGCGCGGACCGAGATCGCGTGGAACTGGGTCGCCTACTGGAAGGCCTGGAAAGGCCTGTAGTCCCGTCCGGCAGCCTGCGCCTCCCGACTGGATGCTCCGAACCCTTCTCGGGGTCTCAGTCGCGAGAGTCAGGACGATCCGCGCCCGCCGTCTCGCCGGCAGCGGCGGCCACCGCGCGCAGCTCGGCGACGACGCGCCGGAGGAAATCCTGGATCACGGCGCGCTCGGCGTCGTCGAAGGGCGCGAGGGCGGCGTCGACGGCCTCGGCCTGCCCCCGGTACGCACGCTCGACCTCGCCCAGCGAGGTCGGCCGCAGACGAACCTTGACGACCCGTCGGTCGTTGGGCTGTCGCTCCCGCTCCACGTAGCCTGCGAGCTCCAGCTCCTCGACCACCCGGCTCGCCCAGCCGCGCGAGATGCCGAGACCACGGCCCAGCTGGCCGATCGTGAGCTCGCCGTGCTGGTAGAGATGGATCGCCGCCCGGATCGCGTGCGGCGACACGTGCGGGTGCGACGACCTGAGACCCGCCGCGGCTCCGGCCCGTCGCATCGCGTAGCCGCTCTCGAGGAGCTCGACGATCAGCTTGCCGGTCTCGAGCGCGTGCTCGCTCAGACGTCCTGGGGCGTCGCGCTCGGCGTTTGACATGTCCCCAGTGTACGCGATAGGATCTGGACGCAATAGTTTCGTAACGGAACAGGTGTCCAAGTGAACGGATCAAGGACGGACCGGGCCGCGCTCCCCGAACCGACGGAGGCCGGTCGGGGCCGCTGGCTGGGCCTGCTGATGCTCAGCTTGGGGCTCTCGATGATCGTCGTCGACGCGACGATCGTGAACGTCGCGGTCCCGAGCATCGTGCGGGACCTGAAGCTCGACGGCTCGGCCGCGGAATGGATCGTCTCGATCTACCCGCTCGTCTTCGCAGCACTGCTCATCAGCTTCGGGCGCTTCGGTGACGTGGCCGGACGCCGGCGCCTCTTCCTCTTGGGCCTGGGCATCTTCACCGTCGGGTCCGCCCTTGCGGGCCTCGCGCCGAGCGGATTGACACTCATCGGTGCCCGCGTTCTCCAGGGCGTCGGTGGCGCCGCGATCGCGCCGGCGACCCAGTCCATTCTCAACACGACCTTCCGGGGCCGTGATCGAGCGATCGCGTTCGGGATCTACGGCTCCGTCATCGGTGGCATGGCCGCCCTCGGCCCGCTCCTGGGTGGCTGGCTGACGACGAACCTGAGCTGGCGGTGGGCCTTCTACATCAACATGCCGATCGCGCTCGTGGTGATGGCGGGCTCGCTCCTGTGGATCCGCGAGTCGCGCGACGAAGACGCCCGCTCCGGCTTCGACCCGGCGGGGTTCGTCCTCATCACCCTGGGTCTGGGTGCCATCGTCTTCGCGCTGATCGAGGGCTACCGCTACGGCTGGCTTGCGCCGAGTCGTCCGCTCGAGCTCCTCGGCGTGACGTGGCCGCTCAGCGGGATCTCGATCATCCCCCTTGCCGTCCTGGCCGGCCTGGCCTGCCTCGTCGCATTCGCGGTTGTCGAACTTCGGCGCAAGCGAGCCGGCGGCTTCTACCTGTTCGACTTCGACCTGTGGCGCGAGCCAACGTTCCGGTTCGGGAACCTGACCGCCACGATCGTCTCGCTCGGCGAGTTTGGGCTGCTCTTCGCGCTGCCCCTCTTCCTCCAGGCCGTAATCGGCTACACGGCCTTCGAGACGGGCCTCGTGTTCCTGACCCTCGCCGCCGGGTCGTTCGTGGCCGCGCCCCTGGCGGGCATGCTGGCGGGCCGCTTCGAGCCCCGCCGCACCGTCCAAGTCGGGATGCTGCTCGAGGTGGTGGGGATCCTGGGCGTGACGCTGCTGCTCTCGAACACCGTCTCGGGGCTCACCCTCGCTGTACCGTTCTTCCTGTACGGCATGGGCGTCGGATTCAGCACGGCCCAGCTGGCCAACGTCATCCTTTCCGACATCCCGCCGGAGCGCTCGGGCCTGGCATCGGCGACCAACTCGACGATGCGCCAGGTCGGGACGGCGCTGGGCAGCGCGATCCTCGGCACCGTGCTCCTCGTGGGTCTGAACACCGGGACGCACGACCGGCTGGCGCAGGTCCCAGGGCTTCCGACCGCCCAGGCACAGGCGATCGCCATCTCGATCGAGGAGTCGGCCGGCCAGGCGCTCGTCGGGCTGCGGTCGGAGCCGGCCGCGCAGGTCGCCATCGGGCCCATTGAAGACGCCTTCGTGGCGGCCGCCCGGACGGTCGGATTCGTCGCCGCAGGGTTCATGGGCCTGGGACTTGCGTTCTCGCTCCTTCTGCCGGCATCGAGCGCGAGCGTACCGCGCACGGTGGCCGAGACCGCCGAGGCTGTGAAGCGCGAGGCCGCGGCCTGAGCGGTCCACGTCGGGCCGGCCGACGCCGTGAGGACGGCCTGGGTACGCGAGAGCGCGCGGGACCGGTCGTCTGGCCGTTCAGCTGCCCGTGATCCACGCCGCCAGATCGGCCACGAGCTGCGCGTCGACGTGGCCCGGCAGGCTGTACTCGGCCGGCGTGGCGGGTCCGCTCCCGTCGAGCAGCAGGTGGTCCATGGCCGCGTAGGTCTTGAAAGCGACGTTTGCGTGTCCCGCCAGCGCGGTCTGCCAGGGCGGCAGCTGGGACGGCTGGACCTGGTAGTCGCGCCCGCCCTGCGAGAAGAACATCGGGATACGGAGGGCGGCGGCCACCGTCAGGGGGTCGTAGGTGCGCAGGTCGAGCCAATAGGAGGCCGGGACATCGAGGGGCAGCTCGGAGGCAGGCGTCGAGGGCGAGAGGCTGGGTGATTCGGCCAGCGCCACCTGCGCCTTGAGTGCGGCCAGCTGCTGCTCGACCTGCGGGCTTGAGCTGCCCTTGAGTGAGACCAGGTACTGCTCCTGGACGAGGATCAACTGCGCGAGCGGCGTGCTGGGCGCCTCGAGCATCGCGATGCCCGCCAGCTGGCCCGGCACCTGGGCCGCGATCCGCGGCGCCAGGAATGCACCCAGGCTGTGCCCTGCGAGGAACACCCGCGCCGGGTCGACTCCCGGCGTTCGCCGCAGCAGGGCGACCGCGGCGATCGCGTCGTCCATGGTCTCCTCGCGGACCGTGATGCTCGTGTCGGCCGCCATCTGCGTTCCATACACGAGGGTCCGCTTGTCGTAGCGGAGCACGGCGATGCCGGCCGACGCGAGTCCCCAGGCGAGGTCGCGGAACGGCTTGTTGGGCCCGAACGTCTCGTCCTGGTCGCTCGGCCCGGATCCCTGCACCAGCACGACCGCGGGGAACGGGCCGGTCCCGTTCGGCACGGTCAGCGTCCCGGGCAGCGTCCACGGTGGCGAGCCGACCGTGACCGCGGCTTCCGTGAACGCGGCTCGGTTCACGTAGGCGGCCGGTGAGGTCGCCGGCGACGAGGAGGCCGGCGACGAGGCGCCTGGCGCGACCTTGGCGACGTGGAGGCCGCTGACCTGGCCCGCGCTCGAGATCGCGACCGTCAACGTGACCGTGCTGTTGGCGAACTGGGTCGGCACGGCCGCGATCGTGTACGGCGCCTGCACCGTCGTCGTCGCCGTCCCGATGACCTGGAAGGCACCGTACTGGGCCACGAACTGCGCCCAGAGCTGTCCGAGCGCCGCCGCAGGCGCTGCGGCTCGCATCGTGGCGTCCTCCATCCCCCCGGCC
>JARLHH010000191.1 GCA_031292335.1 Candidatus Limnocylindrales bacterium
CGCGCAACCGACCTTCGCGTCGTCGCGAACGTCGGCCAGGAGCCGAGCCTGGATGCTGCCGGAGCCGCTCCTCCACGATGTCACCGGGGGCTCGTCGTTGGGGTACCCGGAGCTCGAACGTGGCGCCGGACTGGAGGACGCGCCCGGCGCGGTGGCTCCGGGCAGGCTTCGGACGGGCGTCGCGCTGGGGGCGCCCGAGGCGGTCACGGGTGTCACGCTCCCGGCAGGCGACGTCGAAGGCCCTGCTTCGGCGAACGCGCTGGCCGTGGGTGTGCTCGGGGCGAGCGGCGATTCGGTCGCGGCCGGCGTCGGGTTCCCGGATGCCCCGGCGCAGGCAGCGACCAGGAACCCCAGGGTGAGCAATCCACCGATCCGCAACCGCGAGATCCGCACCCGTGCTCCCGTTCGCCTGCGCGACGACGAGCCCCGGCCCGCCGCCTACTTCTTCGCCTTGGCCGGTTTTCGGGGCGTTCGCTTGGATGACGCCCGCGCCGCCGGCTTTGGCACGCGCGGGGCCGCCGCAGATGCCGTGCCGGGCGCGGCTTGATCAGCACCGCTCGTGTCGGCTGGATTATCGGCGCCTTCTGTCGCGAGTGCCTCGGCCAGGCCGGCCATCGCTGTCGCCGCAGCGAGCTCCACGGCTCCCGCGGCTGCCGATCGCGCCGCTTCCTCGGCCATCTCGGTGCTCGCCGTTCCAAGCGCCGCGGACGACGCGTATTCGTCGCGCCCCTCATCCATCTCGTTCAGTGCCAGGGCCGCCAGCCGGCCGGCGAGGTGCTGGGCGCCGTGGGCGACGACGGCGCCCTCCGAAGCCCGGCCGATCGCGCTGACCGCGAGTCCGCGCAGCTGGTGGCTCGTGCGGCCGAGGAACCCCGCGAGCGCTAGCTGCCCGCTGGCCTGGAGCAGCTCCGCGGCGACCTGCACCTGGCCGGCAATGCCCGCGAGCTCCATGCCGCGGCGGAACTCGTCGCCGCTGAGAGCTGCGGCGATCTCCCCGCCGGCGGCCACCTCGTCGGCCATCGAGAAGGTCGCGGCCCCCTGGGCAGCGTCGCGCGAACCCCGTTGCGCGGCAGCTTCGCTCAGGGCCGAGTAGGTGGCTGCCACGGCCGATTCGTCTTCGGCGCGCGTGGCGTTGTCGGCGGCCTCGGCGGACTCCACCACGGCTGCGGCTGCCGCATCGGCGGACGCGGCGAGGTCGTTTGCGCGGACGTCGATTCCGGTGTCGGCCGCGGCCGTTCGCTTGGTCTTCCGAACAGGCATCTCATCCTCCTGGTTGTTGCATGCGGCGGCTCTCCGCTCGCCGCTGAGCCGTTGCGAACACCGCGGCCCTGGGCCGCACGGTCACGAGCGAACGATGGGGCAGTCACCGTCGGGTGCCGCGAGGTCGCCTGCGGCGAGGGCAGCCCGATAGGCCTGGATCGTCGTGGCGGCGCCGTAGTGCCCGCGGATCTCGATGAGCAGGTTTCTCACGGTTGCCGGCCGGATGCCGGTGACCGCGCCGGTGAGCTCGTAGGTGCCCGTTTCCGCGAACGCGTCGAGGACGGCGAAGTGTCGCATCGTCGGCTCGAGCGGTGGGGCGATCGCCACGGCCCGGGCTGACTCGCTCACGCTGGGTTGGTTGCGCATCGCCGGGCTACCGTAGACGCGCCGCCGCGGCGTGTCATGACGGCCCTTCATCTGCGGGCCGAAAGGGCCGTGGAAGCCGGGGAAGCCGCGAGGGCCTCTGAAACCGCAAACGCCGCGGAAGCCGCAGAAACCCCGCAAGCCGGCACCGGCCGGGCCGGCCAGCGTCCGGCCCTCGTCACGTCGTCTCCGGCTCCCGGCCGATCCACGCCTCGCGACCCTCGCGGAACGCGACGAGTGAGATCCCGATCGCCAGGAGCGCGTCGGCCCACCACCACCCGAGCACGGCCGTGAGCGCCAGCCCGGCCAGGACGGCGCCGGCGAGCGATCCGTCCACCAGGCTGAAGCGACCGTCGGCCGTGACGGTCGCGCTTCGAAGCTCGCGGCCCACCCGCAGCTTGGCGATCCCGAGGGCGGCCATGACGAGGACCGTGGCCGCCAGGAGAACCATCCCGATCGGCGAGGCCTCGGGCCGGTTCGCGATGCGCAGCGCGTTGCCGGAGTCGAGCAGGATGTACACCGCCACGACGAAGTAGGCGGCCCCGATCGCCCGCACCGCCCGCCGCTCCCGGCGGCGATCGACGCCCCGCAGCTCCCAGACGACGACCGCGGAGGCGAACACTTCGACCGACGAATCAAGCCCGAACGCGACCAGGGCCACCGACCCGGCGAGGAGGCCCGCGACGATCGCCAGGATTCCCTCGAGCACGTTCCAGGCGATGGTCGCGAGCTCGAGCGCCAGGGCGCGGCGGCGCAGGTTCGACTCTCCCGGGCCGACC
>JARLHH010000192.1 GCA_031292335.1 Candidatus Limnocylindrales bacterium
CGTCCGGCTCGCCGGCCGCCTCGGGCGGCGCCGCGGAGACGGTGCTCCAGCTGGCGGCGGCCAACATCGCCTACGACCAGACCGACCTGACCGCCCCGGCCAACACGCCCTTCCAGATCGCCTTCACCAACAACGACGCGGGGATCCCCCACAACGTCTCGATCCACCAGGGCTCGCCGACCGGCACGGAGGTCTTCAAGGGCGCGATCTTCACCGGCGTGGCCACCCAGACCTACGACGTGCCGGCGCTCCCCGCCGGGACGTACAGCTTCGTCTGCTCGGTCCACCCCAACATGGTCGGCACGCTCACGGTCAAGTAGCGCGGGGGCGGCCGCGGTAGGGAGGTCCCGAGGCCGCTTGCAGGGAGGGTAGATGACGGAACAGGCGCTCGGTCCAGGCGGCACGGTGGTCCGCAGGCGGGCCTTCTTCGGGCTGCTCGACGCGAACGGCTGGGGCTGGGCGGGCGTCAAGGCCACCGTCTGGTTCGTCCTGATCATCATGCTGATGGCATACCTGCCGGACCGCGCGCTCTATGCGACGGTGCAGAACACGATCGACTTCGGCGTCGCGCTCAAGGTCTTCAACCCGGCCCTCGATGTCACCCCGATCAACTTCTGCCCTGCGTCCAACGAGACCGTGCCCTGCCCCGCACCAGCCGGGACGATCCTGCCCTGGCAGCCCAACCCGGTCCAGCTGGCGCTGCCGCAGCCGCGCATCGACGCGGCGATCGTGGGAGCCGGTCTCGAGACGCTGCTGGTCGGCGGCACCGACGCGACCGGGGCCCCGCAGGCCAGCGTCTTCGCCACCGTCATCCGGCCGGACGGCAACATCGATGCCTGGAGCCAGGGTGCCCCGCTTCCGGCTCCGCGCGCCCAGGCGGCGGCGGTCTTCTTCTCGGGCACCGCGTATGTCATCGGCGGCCTCGGCGCGGACGGCCAGCCGACCGACACGGTCTTCGCCGGCACGCCGGACATCGCGACCGGCAAGATCACGACCTGGACCGAGTCGACCGACCTGAAGCTGCCGGCTCCGCGTGCGGGCGCCACGGTCGCCGTCGCGAGTGACGGCATCTTCCTCGTGGGTGGCACCGACGGGAAGGGTCCCGTGAACACGGTCTGGAAGTCGGCGCTGAACGCGACGAGCGGCAAGCTCCAGGCGTGGGCGCCCAATGCGCCGCTCACCTCGTTCAACGCCTCCGGGGCCGCGCAACCGGCACCGCGTGTGCACGCCGTGGCGACGGTCCTCGGCCAGGAGCTGTTCGTGTGGGGCGGAGAGGACGCGGCGGGGCCCACCACGGCCGTGCTCCGGGGCGACATCTCGACGGACACGGCGACGCTCGGCCAGGTCACGCGCTGGGGCACCTCGAGCGATGCCGCCCAGAACCTTCCGGCAGCCCACAAGGGCGCCTTCGGCTGGGTGGCCAACTCGAACCTCTACTACGCCGGGGGCGCGGGCTCCAACGGCGAGATCGTGTGGGCGATCCCGGATTCGAACGGCAACATCCCGCGCTGGGTGCACCTCGCCGCGAGCGACCTGCCGTCGACGCTCGCGCTGCAGGATGCCGCGCCGATCGTCTCGGGCTCGCACGTCTTCCTCGTCGGCGGGATGACGGCATCCGGCGCGACGACCGGGACGGCGCGCGCGAACCTCTCTCCGGCGCTGCCGTTCTTCCAGCTCGGCCTCTTCTACATCGTGGTCCCCGCGATGGGCATCCAGGGTCCGGTCGGCCAGCAGCTCTCGTATCTCGCAGCCGCCGGCGTGGCCACCGGCGACTTCGTGCTCCTGTTGCTGCTCGGCTACGCGTTCAACCACAAGGAACGCACGCGCGCGTTCCTGCACCACCTGCGCAACCGGCGACGGCGAACCGCCTGAGCTGTCGCGCGCCGGGGGGCCGCCCGCGGGCAGGATCCACGCGGGCGAGGCCCGCGAAGAGTGGGCCAATTTGGGCAGCGCCCGCCAGGAGCTGGTCCCGCAGGAACCGCGGCTCACGGCGGCGGGACGCCCACCGGGATCCGGTGAGGCACCGCTCAGTCGGGCGGGTCGCCTTCGCCGGGGGCGAGCGGACCGCGCCGGACCTCCAGGCCTGCGCGCTCCCAGGCGTCCATGCCGCCGGCCACGTTGTAGACCTGCGTCCAGCCGTTTCGCAGCAGGAAC
>JARLHH010000193.1 GCA_031292335.1 Candidatus Limnocylindrales bacterium
CTGCTCGGTGATCGGTTGGGCCAGCCGGACACCCTTCGCCTCGAGCGCCGCCACCGTGGCGTCGAGGTCGTCACAGAGCAGGTAGATCTCGTGCCGTGGCGCGTCGGCAGGGTGGACGGCGAGTTCGGCAGGCGGCAGGGCGAAGATGAGCCAGCCGTCACCGGCATCCACGAACGGGAGGCCGAGCGTATCCCTGAAGATGGCACGCACCGCCTCGGCCGCCGGGCTGAAGAGAATGGCGTGGACCCCGCTGATCATGCTGCCTACTCGTCCGACCAGCGCCCGTTGCCGGACACCTGGTCCACCGTCATGCGGATGACGAACCCTGGGGGCGGATTGGGCATCGGCGGGAAGTCGGCCTCCGGCCCGAGGTAGACATGGGCCAGCCGGCGCAGGAGCGCCGCCGCGCCGCCTTCGGTGACGCGCGCCCGGCCCCGGAGCACCAGATAGTGGTCGAGGCCGTAGGCGTCGCGGCCGTCAGCCTGGAACGACATCGCGATCCGGGGGTCGCGGCGGAGGTTCCGGAGCTTCGGCTGATCCGCAAGGGTGCCGATCACCACCTCGCCATCCTCGATGCCGACCCAGGCCACCGAAACGTGCGGAGCGCCCCGCGCGTCCAGGGTCACGACATGCGCCAGGGGGCCGCTCTCGAGAAACGCGATGACCGGCAGGGGCAGCGACGACATGCTGGTCATCGTAGCGGGGCCGTCCAGCGTCTCGGCCGCGAGAAGGCGTCCTCGACCACCATGCGCACGTGACCGTCGGCGACCTCGGCCTCGGTCATGCTGGCTCTCCGATCGCCTCCACCAGAACGACCACGAGGGCGGGGAGGAACAGGAGTGCCCAGATCCCGGGGATTGACCGAGGGGACGGTCAGTAGCCGGGCGCACTGCCCTTGTTGCAGGCGGCGAGGACCAAGGGCAGGGCGAGCATCGATAGCCACCAGAAGCGGCGGAGCGCGGCCCGGATCATCTCGATCACCTCGTAGCTCGTCATGGCTTGACCGCGGACCAGCCCGAATAGATGCCGTTCGCATCGCCAGGGGCTGCGTCGCCGGAGAAGAAGTAGAGCGGCAGCCCGTTGTACGTCACCTGGGTGGAGC
>JARLHH010000194.1 GCA_031292335.1 Candidatus Limnocylindrales bacterium
CCCCTGCTACCGGAGCCTCGCTTCGATCCCGGGCGGCGTCGATGCCGTCGTCATCGCGACCACGCCGGCCGTCGCGCCGTCGGTCGCCCGCGAGTGTGCGCAGCTGGGCATCACCCGCGTCTGGATGCACCGCTCGTTCGGTGGCGGGAGCGTGTCGGCGGAGGCCCACGATCTCTGCCGGCAGCACGGCATCGCCTGCATCGCGGGCGGTTGTCCCCTGATGTACGGGCCGACCTCCGACGGCGGTCATCGCTTCATGCGGATCTTCGCGGGGCTGTTCGGGCAGCTGCCGAAGGAGGCCTGACCGTCCAGCAGGCGGCGCGGGCCGGCGCCGCGGTCGGGCGGCGCGGTCCGTCCGTTTCTGCGACCGTTGGGGCGCGCATCGAGCACCGACCCGCGGGAGGGACCGGACCGTCCGGGGACTGGATGGAGGCAGCGGATGACCGAGATGGCGGTGGCGGAGCTCATCGAGCGGTTCGGCCTCGCGCCGCTGCCTCTCGAGGGCGGCTTCTTCGTGGAGACCTGGCGCGGCGAGGAGCGCGATGGACGCCCGGCCGGCACGTCGATCCTGGTGCTGCTGGCCGCGGCGCAGGACCAGTTCTCCGCGCTGCACCGCCTGCCGGTCACCGAGGTCTGGCACTACCACCTGGGTGACCCGATCGAGATGCTCCTCCTGCGCCCGGACCGCACCTCGGCGGTCGCCTGGCTCGGCCCCGAGATCGGGTCGGGCCAGGTGCTCCAGCAGGTCGTCCCGGCGGGCACCTGGATGGGAGCCCGCGTCCGCCCCGGCGGGAGCTGGTCGCTGTTCGGGGCCACCATGGCGCCGGGGTTCGTCCCGACGGACTACGAGGGCGGAGACGGGGACGCGCTGGCTGCCGCCTACCCGGAGCGCGCGGAGCTGATCCACGCGCTCTGGAGGCCCGGGACGCCGCGGTCGAGCAACCCGGAAGGGAGCACCGTCCGATGATCGATCTCAGTGGCCGCGTTGCGCTCGTGACCGGGGCGAGCGCCGGGATCGGGGCCCAGGTCGCCCGGGCCTTCGGGGCGGCGGGAGCCGCGGTGGTGGTCCATGCGCGGCGGGAGGACGCCCGGGTCCGCGACGTCATCACAGCCATCGCCGCCCCCGGCAGGCGGGCGGTCCTGGCCACCGGCGACCTTGCCGACGAAGCGGCCTGCGCGGAGGTGGTCGAGCAGGCCGTGCGCGCCTTCGGCCGCCTGGACGTCCTCGTCAACAACGCCGGCGTCCAGCCGGTGCAGGCGCTCGACGCGATGACCCTGGCCGACTGGCGCGCGGTCGTCGACGTCAATCTGGGCGCGACGTTCGCCTGCACGCAGTTCGCGGCTCGCCAGATGCGCGGGTCGGGCGGCGGCTCGATCATCCACATCGCCTCGATCGAAGGGAGCCAGCCGGCCTACGGGCATGCCCACTACGCGGCCTCGAAGGCGGCCATCATCATGCACGCCCGCGCGGCGGCCCTCGAGTACGGGCCGTTGGGGATCCGGGTCAACACGGTCTCGCCCGGGTTGATCACCCGCCCCGGTCTCGAGCAGGACTGGCCCGACGGTGTCGGCCGCTGGCTTGCAGCGGCGCCGCTGGGGCGCCTCGGCACGGGGATGGACGTGGCGAACGCGTGCCTCTTCCTCGCGTCGCCGATGGCGGCGTGGATCACGGGTCATGACCTGGTGGTCGACGGAGGCATGTCCGCCCATCCCGCCTGGTAGGGGCGGGGCGAAACCGGGGCCAGGTACCCCCGGCCGTATAGTGGCGCTCGTCGCGCACCCCGCACCGCCGAAGGATCCATGGCCACCTCGACCGCGCAACCCACCTGTCTCCTGATCGCCGACATCTCCGGGTACACCGGCTACCTGGGCGGCGTGGAGCTGGACCACGCCCAGGACATCCTCGCCGACCTCATCGGCGCCATCGTCACGGCACTCCGGCCGAACTTCCGGCTCGCGAAGCTCGAGGGCGACGCCGCCTTCACCTTCGCGACCGTCGAGAAGATCGACGGTTCGATGCTCCTCGACACGATCGAGCGCTGCTACTTCGGGTTCCGCCGGCGCCGCCGCGACGTGCGCCAGGCGACGTCCTGTGGGTGCAACGCCTGCGTCCGGATCCCTGAGCTCGACCTCAAGTTCGTCGTCCACCACGGCCAGGCGATCATCCAGAAGGTCGCGGGTCGCCAGGAGCTCCTGGGGTCCGACGTGATCGTCGCGCACCGGCTGCTGAAGAACGATGTCGTCGAGAAGCTGGGCATCCCCGCCTATGCCCTGATCACCCAGGGCTGCATCGACGCATCCGACATCGAGCCGGCCGCGCTGGGCATGCGCCCCCATGTCGAGACCTATGACCGGATCGGAGACGTTCCGGCCTGGGTCCACGACCTGGAGCGCCGCTGGCAGGAGGAGGAGGCCCGCGGGCGTATCTTCGTCACGCCGGACGAAGCGATCCTGGACGTCTCGGTGGCCACGAAGGTCCCGCCGCAGGTGGCCTGGGAGTTTCTCACCAAACCCGGGCAGCGGATGACGTGGCAGCCATGGGTGACCGAGGTCACGATCAGGGGAGCGGCCGGGGGACGGCGTGGGCTCGGCTCGGCCAACCACTGCATGCACGGCAAGGACGCGGTTGTCGAGGAGATCCTCGACTGGCGCCCGTACGACTACGTCACCGACCTGACGATCATCGAGACGCCCAGCGGGCCGGTGAAGGCGCGCCACACGATCGAGCTGGAGCCCGGTCCCGCGGGCACCACGATCCACATGCGGTTCGCGGCGCCCAGGACCCGCCGGGAGAAGGTGCTGATGGAGCACATCGGCCCGGCCTACGGCGACGCCCTCCGGGCGAACATCTCCACGCTCGTCGTCCAGCTCGACGCCGCCCTCGCGGCACGCGAGGCAGGCCGCGGCCCCGAGCCCGAGCTGGCCAGGCCCAGGCCGGACGGTCCCCTGGCCGGGATCCAGCCGCTCCTGATGATCGGTTGAGCTGCCCAGGAGGCGCAGGCATGCATCGGTTGCGGTTCGGGTTGTTCGTCCCGCAGGGCTGGATCCTCGACCTGGTCGACATCGAGGATCCGATCGAGCAGTTCGAGGCGATGAGCCGGGTGGCGCAGACGGCCGAACGCCTGGGGTTCGACTCCATCTGGCTCTTCGACCACTTCCACACCTACCACCGGCCGGTCCTCGAAACCACATTCGAGTGCTGGACCTCGACCGCCGCGCTCGCTCGCGACACGAGCCGGATCCGGGTCGGCCAGATGGTCACCTGCAACGGCTACCGCAACCCGGCCCTGCTCGCCAAGATGGCCTCCACGGTGGACGTGCTCAGCCACGGCCGCCTCGACTTCGGGATCGGCGCGGGCTGGTACCAGCACGAGTTCGACGCGTACGGGTACACGTTCCCGCAGGTCCCCGAGCGTCTCCGCATGCTGGAGGAGTCGCTCCAGGTCATCCGGGCCATGTGGACCGAGCCGTACGCCTCGTTCTCCGGCGAGCACTACCGGATCGACGGCGCGATCAACGAGCCGAAGGGCGTCCAGAAGCCGCACCCGCCCATCTGGGTCGGTGGGAGCGGCGAGCGGGTCACCCTGCGCCTCGCCGCGCAGTACGGCGACGCGACGAACTTCGGCGGCCACCTGGACGACCTCGACTGGTATCGCCACAAGTTCGACGTCATCCGGGGTCATTGCGACGCGATCGGGCGCGATCACGACGAGTTGATCCGCTCGTCGGACGTCGAGACGACCCTGGTCCGCCCCGGCGACGACCCGGAGCTCATGACCCGGCGCTACCGGCGCGACCAGTCGCTGGCCGAGTACCGGACCCACGCCATCGTGGGCGGGCCGCAGGAGATCATCGACGCTTACGGCCGCCTCGTCGACGCCGGGGTGAATTACATCGTCGTGTCGGACGTTCCCGGTCTGGCCAGGCTCGAAGTCCTGGAAGCTTTCGCGGCGGACGTGCTCCCCGCCTTCCACGACCTCCGCTGACCGACAGAACCCTGCCGGCGGCGCCGACCGCGACGAGCGGAGGCTCGCAGATCCGCCCACACTCGACCCGGACGCAATCGCAGCCCGATCGACGCACGACCCCGGAGGTGCAGC
>JARLHH010000195.1 GCA_031292335.1 Candidatus Limnocylindrales bacterium
AAGGAGGCGGGCCTCTCGGTCCCTTGGGCTCCCCGCCGACCGTCTCATGTGTGGGCGACCCTGCGCTGTCGCACACGAACTTGCCACCGTGGGGACTGCGGATCGGCCAAGGCACGCGCCGGAGGTACGTATGGGTGCTTGTCGGCTCGCCCTTCAGGGCGGACGATGTGTGCCTCGTCAACCGTTCAAGGGAACGTCCGTCGGGTGAATCGCCAGAAAGGTCGTCCGGCCCAGCTCTCGGCCGGGGCCATCGTGCTCGCCTATGTCGTCGGCGCGATCCTGTGGATCATGCTGAGCGATCGGGCGCTCGGCGCTCTCATCAGCGATCCAGCGACGCTCGTCACGCTCTCCACGCTCAAGGGCTGGGGCTTCGTCGCCGTGACCGGCGTGTTCCTGGCATTCGTGCTCCGCCGCTACGAGGCCCAGCGGGCAAGCCAGACGGCCGAGCTCGAGGCGCGCGAGAACCGCTTCCGGCTTCTGGCCGAGCATGCCCAGGATGTGATCTCGCGCTACCGCGTGCTCCCGACCCCGGCCTTCGAGTACGTCAGCCCGTCGGTCGAGGCCGTGCTCGGCTACTCGCCGGCCGCCTTCTACGCGGAACCCGGCTTGATGGCGCGGCTCGTCCACCCCGACGACCGCCACCTGCTCGAGACCGAGCCGGGCGCGCCACGGGTGGCGGACACGGTCGTCATGCGTATGCAACACGTCGACGGTCACTGGGTGTGGCTCGAGCAGCGGAGCACGCCGGTCCTGGACGTGGCGGGCGCCCTCGTCGCGGTCGAGGGTGCCGCGCGGGACATCAGCGATCGGATGCGCGCCGAGGCCTCCATCGCACGGCTCAACCGGGTCCTGCGCACGCTCAGCGCCGCGAACGCCGCGCTCGTGCGGGCAGGCAGCGAAGCCGAGCTCCTCGAGCGCATCTGCCGCGTCGTCGTCGAGGAGGGCGCCTACCGCTACGCGTGGGTCGCGTACCGCGAGGACGATGAAGCCGGGTCGGTTCGGCCGGTTGCCTCGGCCGGCTATGGCTCCGGATACCAGGTGGGCCAGGACGTGACCTGGCACCCGACCGAGCGTGGGTTGGGCCTCGTGGGAACCTCCCTGCGCGAAGGTCGCACGGTGGTCGTTCCGGACCTGCCCAGCGATCCCGCCTCTGCGCCGTGGCGAGAGGCAGCGCGCGTCCTCGGCTACGTCTCGGGCGCGGCGATCCCCCTGTGCGAGGCGAGCCAGGCGTTCGGCTCCCTTGTCATCTACTCGGACGAGCGCGACGCGTTCGGGACCGAGGAGGTCGCGCTGCTCGAGGATCTCGCGGCGGACCTCGCCTACGGCGTCGCCACGCTCAGGGCGCGCGCGCTCCGCGAGGCCGGCGAGGCCGAGCGCACGCGCCTCGCCACCGCCGTCGAGCAGACCGCCGAGTCGGTCGTGATCACCGATCCGGCCGCCAGCATCGTCTACGTCAACCCCGCCTTCGAGCGGACCACGGGTTACACGTCCGCCGAGGTGATCGGCCAGAACCCCCGGATCCTCCAGAGCGGCCAGCAGCCCGCCGCCATCTACGCCCACATGTGGTCGACCCTCGCCGCGGGCGCGACCTGGTCGGGCGAGCTCATCAACCGCCGCAAGGACGGCACGACGTACATCGAGGAGGCCATGATCACGCCGGTCCTCGACGCGCACGGAGCCATCGGTTCGTATGTCGCGGTTCAGCGCGACGTCACTCGTGAGCGGGCGCTCGAGGCGCGAGAGGTGCGCCGCGGCCGCGAACGGGCCGTCATCGCGGATGCGCTCGCGGCCCTTCGCCCGCTCGACACGCCGGAACAAACCGCCGAGGCGATCTGCGTGCATGTGGTCGAGCTGCCGGAGATCGCGATGGCCTCGCTCCTGATCCTCGGACCCGACGGCAATGCGATGCCCCTGGCGATGGCCGTGGATGACGGTCGGGTGATCGAGCGCAAGAGCCTCGGCGCACAGCGGAGCAAACAGCTCCGGGCGCGCGCCGAGCAGGGTCCATGGGTCCAGGAATGGGCGCCGCGGCCCGGTCACCCGTACCTCGCCGACCACCTGGCAATCGGCCTGCGCGGCCAGGCGTATGCGCCGGTTCGTTCGGGAACGTCCCTCATCGGTCTCCTCA
>JARLHH010000196.1 GCA_031292335.1 Candidatus Limnocylindrales bacterium
CGATGGTCCTCACGACGGAGACGCTCGTGACCGACCTTCCCGAGAAGAAGGACAACGGCAACGGCGGCGGCCACGGCCACGGTGGCGGAGACATGGACTTCTAGTCCGCTTCACTCGCAGGCAGCGCACGAGGCCCCGGCCGGAAACGGTCGGGGCCTCTTGCTGTTGAATCGGCCCCGGACGCCGGGGCCGCGGCCCATCCCGCGAACGGAGCAGAGCGCCCGGCGCCGATTCGAGGGCCGGGTGAGTGTAGCCGGCGACCCATGCCTGCGGCTTGAGCCGTAGGAAACAGCCGACGCACTCACGCGCAGCTGTTTCGGAGTTCGCCAGTCCGATGCTGCCGCGATGCCCGCTCGGCGAGCACCGAGCGGGCATCGGATGACCGGCCCTGCCGCAGGCTGACTGCTACGGCACCTGGATCTTGATGTCGCCCTTGACGACCTGGTACCACATCTGCGTATCGCCGCCGCCCCCCTCGGGAGCCGTCACGAACCAGTCAGACTCTCTCGTCCTGCGCCCGTCGAGCATCCAGACCTGGATTTCCGCACAGGCATAGGTGCCGGGCCAATCCCACACGCACCGCATCGAAGCGGCTACCACCCCAGGTGTGCCGCTCTTATCCCGGTAGAAGTTGGCGACCTCGACGATCGCCGTCCACTCCGGGAGCCCCGAGCTCGCCAGTGGCGTGAACTCGATCACGCCGGGGCTCGGGTCGCCGACTGTCGGAGTCGTGAGATGGGCGTCGATCCACCCGATCGGCACGCCGGCGTCATTCGCGACGAGCGCGTGCACGTCGACGAGTTTGGAATCCGAGGCCGCTGTCGACCCCGCCACCAGGGCCGTCAACAGCATCGCGGCCACCAGTGTTGCCAGGATCCGTCGCATCGGTATGTACCACCCTTTCGGGACGCATCCACGCGGGTCGGTCTCGCCAGTGGCTCGGCGCGGTCCAGGCGGCCAGGGTAGGGGCCGCGCGTCAGGGCCTTCCGCGTTGCAGGCAAGACGCCTGGCGGGCGCGGATGTTGCACCGGGGGGTCTTCATGCGAACCGGACCCCGGATGCGCGGGGCGCCCGTCCCACTTCGCCCTCGGCCGCGCCGGAACGGCCAAGGCGTCCCGCGTGTTGGAGGGCACCGCAGGAACGGGCCATTCCGCACTGGCGGACCCATCTCGCTGCCCGGCACGCTCCCGCCGAGGGAGGTCCCATGCTCGACGGTTCTCCAGCGCGCCCGAGTGACCGGTCCGGCCCGGCGGCGATCACGCCCGGCGCCGGCCGCTGGAACCGCCTGTCCGATGAAGGCTGTGCGCGGATCCAGTCCGCCGCCTGCACGATCCTCGAGCGGACGGGCGTGCGCGTGGACCATCCGGAAGCGCGGCGTCTGCTGGCGGTCGCCGGCGCACACGTGGACGAAGCCGATCGCGTCCGCATCCCGCCCCGGCTCGTGGCGGAGGCGCTCGCCGTGGCGCCGAAGTCGCTCACCCTGCACGACCGGTCGGGCCGGCCGGCGATCGCGTGGGGCGGCGAGACCGCCTGGTTCGGGCCCGGCTCGGACTGCCCCAACATCGTGGACGGGCGAACGGGCGAGCGCCGCCTCGCCACGCTGCAGGACGTCCGGGCCGGCATCTCCCTGGTCGACGCCCTGCCCAACATGGCCTTCGCGATGTCCATCTTCCTGCCCTCCGACGTGGATGGGCGGGTGGCGGACCGCCACCAGGCCGTGGCGATGCTGACCGGGACGACGAAGCCGCTCATCGTCGTGACGTACGAGCTGGACGGTCTGCGCGACGTGCTCGCGATGGCCGAAGCCGTCTCCGGCGGCGCCGGACAGCAGGCGACACGCCCGACAATCGGCTGGTACATCAACGTCACGCGCGGCCTGCTCCTGGACGAGGACGCGCTCGGCCGGCTCCTGTTCCTCGCCGAGCGCGGCCTGCCGGCGCTCTGGATCCCGGTCACCTCCGGCGGCACGACGGGGCCGGTCACGCTCGCCGGGACGCTGGCCGTCAACCATGCCGGCGTGCTCGCCGGGATCGTCATCGCGCAGCTCGTCCGGGAGGGCGCCCCGGTCGTCGTGCCTGGCTTTGGTGGGGATGCCCTCGACCTGCGCACGACGGTCGACCCGTACGTCGGACCGGATCCGAAGGGCGCCGCCGAGGCGCTGGCCCACCACCTGGGGCTCCCGATGTTCAGCCTCGGCGGGGGCGCCGATTCGAAGGTCGTCGACGGTCAGGCCGCCGCCGAGGCCGCTGCGGCCATCCTGGTCGACGCGCTCGCGGCGGGCCAGGTCACCCACGACAGCGGCTACCTGGAGTCGGGACTCGCCGGCTCCCTGGCGCAGCTGGTCGTGTGCGACGAGCTGGTGAGCTGGACGCGGGCAGCAACCGCGCCGGTGGACGTGTCCGACGAGGCGTTCGCACTCGACCTCGTCGACGAGCTCGGCGTGGACGGGTCGTTCCTGGAATCCGAGCACACGCTGGCCCACTACCGCTCGCGGTGGTACCCGGGCCTGCTGGACCGCCGCACGCGCGGCGCGTGGGCTGCGGCCGGCGGCACGACGCTCGGCGTCCGGGCGGCCGACCGGGCGGACGCGATCCTTGCTGCCGCGACGGTACCCCCTCCGCTGCCGGATGCCGCCTCCGCGGAGCTGCGGGAGATCGTGGCCCGGGCCGAAGCGCGGGCCGGCCTCTGACGCTGACCACCCGGGTTCGGGCCGCGTCCCACGGGTCGCGGCGGGTGTCACGGAGAGGCCGCGGACTGCGGCGAGAGGTGTTCCATGGACGAGACGACATTCGCGGCCCTGCGCCAGGCCGTCACGGACGGCGAGCCGGCGCTCGCCCAGGCAGCCGCCCGGGAAGCCCTCGCGGCGGGGATCCCGCCGCTGCGCCTGATCGACGAGGCCGCGATGCCGGCCCTGCGCGAGGTCGGGGAGGGCTTCTCGAACGGCGACCTGTTCCTGCCCGACCTGATGCTCGCCGCGCGGGCGATGCAGGCAGCGATGCGCGAGATCGAGCCGGCCCTGAAGGCGGGCGGCGAGCAGCGCGCGTCCGCCGGCCGGGTGGTGCTGGGCACGGTGGCCGGCGACATCCACGAGATCGGCAAGAACCTCGTGGCAACGCTCCTCTCCGCGAATGGGTTCGAGGTCTACGACCTTGGCGTCGACGTGGCGCCGGCGGCGTTCGCCGCGAAGGCGGCCGAGGTGAACGCCGGTTTGGTCGGCGTCTCGGCGCTCCTCACGACCACCATGACGGGACAGCGGGCGGTCGTGGAGGCGCTCGGCGCCGCCGGCCTCCGGCCCCGGGTGAAGGTGATGGTCGGCGGCGCCCCCGTGACGCGCGCCTGGGCCGAGGAGATCGGCGCCGACGCGTACGCGGAGGACGCGATCGCGGCCGTCGACACTGCCCGCCGGCTCGCCGGCGTGCAGGCGTGAGCCGGGTGCCGTGATGGCCACGACCACGCCCCTCCAGCCGCCCGCCGCGGCGACCCGCCGGCCGCTCGCGACGCTCGTCGACCCGGCGATCCGGCTCGAGGTCCTCGACGCCCTCGCCATCGACTGCATCCACGCTGCCACGCTTGAGCTGATCGAGTCGGTCGGCGTGCGCTTCCCGTCCGCGCGGGCCCAGGCCATCTGGGCCGACCACGGCGCCCAGGTCGACCCCGCGACCGGCATCGTTCGCGTCCCCGCCCACCTCATCGAGCACGCCTTGCGCAGCGCGCCACCCGCGTTCACGCTCGGCGGCCGGGATCCCGACCGCGACCTGCCGCTCGACGGCCACCACGTCTGGGCCGCCACCGACGGCTGCGGCATCGAGGTTGCCGACCTCGCCACCGGGGAGCGGCGGCGCTCGACGCTCGACGACGTCACGTCGATCTGCCGCGTCGCCGAGGAGCTGCCGGACGTCGGGTTCATCTGGATGCCGGTCTCGGCGCAGGACGTGGCGCCCGAGACGCGCGCTCTGCGGGAGCTGGCGGCCGCGCTGAGCATCACCACGAAGCATGTCCAGACCGAATCGGTCATGCACCCGCGCGAGGCGGCCGTCGCGGTCGAGATGGCGCTCGCGATCGCCGGCGGCAGGGCGGCGCTCCGCGCGCGGCCGCCGCTCTCGCTGACGTTCTGCACCATCAGCCCATTGGCCCACGAGGCCGGCGCGCTCGACGCCGCGCTCGTGGCGGCAGAGGCCGGGATCCCCACGGGTTTCATGACGATGGCGTCGTGCGCCCACACGGGCCCGGCGACGCTCGCCGGCACGCTTGCGGTCGGGAACGCCGAGGTGCTCTCGGCGCTCGCGCTCGTCCAGCTGGCGTCGCCCGGCGCGCCCGTCTACTACGCCGCGGCGCAGACCGCGATGGACCTGCGGACCGGCTCCTACACGGGTGGCGGCCCGGAGGACGTCCTGTTCGGCATGGCGTCCGGCGAGCTGGCGGACCAGTACTGCGTCCCGCTCTCGATGGGCGCCTTCGCGACGGGTGCGCACGTGCCCGACTGGCGGGCCGGCCTGGAGAACGGCCTCGCGGCGCTTGCCGCATGCGTGGGCCGGGCGGACATGCTGCTCGGGATGGGACTCCTGGCCGGGAGCCGGATCTGGTCCTACGAGCAGCTCCTCCTCGACGCCGAGATCCTCGGCCTGGTCCGCGGCATCTGCCGGGGGATCCCGGTGGACGAGGAGTCGCTCGCGGTCGACGTCATCCGCAGCGTCGGACCCGGCGGGGACTTCCTGTCCGAGCCCCACACGCGCCGGCACATGCGGGAGCGCTGGAGTCCCGCGCTCATCGATCGCCGCCCGCCGGCGCCGGACGGCGCGCCCCGGGTGGACGCGCGGGAGCGAGCCAACGAACGGGCGCGGGAGCTGCTCGCGACCGCGCCGGGCGCGCCCCTCGATCCCATGCTGGCCGCCGAGCTTGTCCGGATCGCCGAGACTGCCGGCGAGGCCGACCGGTGAACGGGCGGGCCGGCCGGCGCCCGACGCTCGACCTGCTCGACCCGGCGGGCATCGAGCGGATCCTGGACGAGGCGCTTGCCGTCCTCCGCGATCCGGGAGTCCGGGTGAGCGACGCCGAAGCCCGGGCGCTCCTTGCGGGTGCCGGGTCCGAGCTGCGCGATGGCGTGGCCTCGATCCCGGAGGCTACTGTCCGGGCCGCGCTGGCGACGGTTCCACGAAGAGTCACGCTGCACGCCCGCGACGGCTCGCCGGCGGTCCGCTACGGCGCCGGCGAGGTCGCGTTTGATCCGGGCTCGTGCGGCGTCGCGGTGCTCGACCCGGAGACGGGCGAGCACCGGCCGTCCACCGCGGCGGACCTCGTGCGGCTGGTTGCCGTGGCAGAGCGCCTGCCGGTCTACGCGGCGCAGTCCACCGCGGTCGTCTGCTCCGACGTGCCCGCGGAGCTCGGCGACCGCTACCGGCTCCTGCTGGTCCTGCTCGGCTCGGACAAGCCGGTCGTGACCGGTGCCTTCACTGCCGACGGGCTCGGCCCGATGCTGGACCTGCTCGCCGTCGACGCCGGCGGAGCTGATGCACTCCGGGCGCGACCCCGCGCCGTGTTCGACGTCTGCCCGTCCCCGCCGCTCGACTGGACCTCGTTCGCGTCCCGCTGCCTGATCGGGCTGGCGCGTGCCGGCGTGCCGGCCCAGATCGTCTCGATGCCGCTTGCCGGCGGGGCGGGACCGGTTGCCCTGGCCGGCTCGGTGGTCCAGCACGCGGCCGAATGCCTGGCCGGGATCGTGATCCACCAGGCGGCTGCCCCCGGTGCGCCGATCGTGTGGGGCGGCGCGCCCGCGATCATCGACATGCGGATCGGCGCGACCCCGATGGGCGCCATGGAGACCGCGATGCTCGATGCCGCAAACGCCGCGGTCGGGCGGTCGCTGGGGCTGCCGACGCACGGCTACCTCGGCGCCACGGACGCCAAGGCGGTCGACGCCCAGGCCGGCATGGAGAGCGCGACGACGGCCCTCGTCGGGGCGCTGGCGGGGATCGACCTCATCTCCGGCGCCGGCATGCTCGACTCGCTGCGCTGCCAGAGCGCCGAGAAGCTGGTCATCGACGCGGAGGCGATCGCGAACGCCCTGCGCCTGGTGCGCGGGATCGCGCTCCCGGAGGGGTCGCTCGGGCTGGACGCGATCCGCGAGGCCGGCTTCGCGGGGCGGTTCCTGGAGCTGCCCGAGACGCGGCGCCGGTTCCGCGAGGAGCAGCACGTTCCGTCCGCGGTGGTCGATCGTGGCTCGCTGCGTGCGTGGCTGGATGGAGGCAGCCGCGACATGCTCGCGCGAGCCCGGACGCGGGTCGATGCGCTGCTGGCCGGAGCCGCACCCTCGACGCTGGACCCGGCGGTCGCGGAGGAGCTCGTCGGACGGGTGGCGATCGCGCTCCGGGCCGTGGGCTTCGACGGGCTGCCGGGCGTGGCCGGCCGGTGAAAGCCGCCGCCGTACAATCGAGGCGTGGAATCCCCTCCGCCGTGGCTCGCTGACGAGCCGCCGCTACCCGACGCGCCCGCGCCCGAGGACGAGCCCCCGTACGCCGCCGCCGGTCCAGATCCACGCGCGCCGGAGCGCGACCGGGGCCTCGCCACGGGGATCGCGTCGCGCGAGGAGCTGGCTGCGACGATCACGGCCCGGCTGAACCCCGAGCAGGCCCGCGCCGTCACGACGACGGACGGGCCGCTCCTGATCCTCGCCGGCGCCGGGAGCGGGAAGACCAGGGTCGTTGCCCACCGCGTCGCCTACCTGATCGGCGTCACCGGCGTGGCGCCATGGCGGATCCTGGCCGTGACGTTCACCAACAAGGCCGCCGCCGAGATGCGCGAGCGGATCGTGGCGCTGGTCGGCCCCGAAGATGGCCGGAAGGTGGAGATGGGCACCTTCCACGCGGTCTGCGCCCGGATGCTGCGCCGGGACGGGATGGCGATCGGGCTCGACCCGCGCTTCGTGATCTACGACACGGACGACCAGCTGACGCTGATGAAGCAGGTTTTCCGCGATCACGACGTACCGCTCCAGGGCGGCCCGATCCGGCCGCGTGGCGTGCTGGAGGCGCTGTCCCGGGCGAAGAACGACCTGGAGGGGGCCGACGCGCTCGAGGAGGCGGCCACGACCCGCTACCAGGAGGACGTCGCGAAGCTCGCCGTGGCCTACGAGCGGCGCCTCCGCGAGGCCGGCGCGCTCGACTTCGACGATCTGCTCGGCCGGACGGTCCTGCTCCTGGAGACGCAGCCGGAGGTGCTCGCCCGCTACCAGGCGCGCTGGCGTTATCTCCACGTGGACGAATACCAGGACACGAACCGCGCCCAGTACCGGATCATCCGGGCGCTCGCCGCCGCGCACCACAACCTGTGCGTGGTGGGCGACGACGACCAGTCGATCTACGCCTGGCGCGGGGCGGATCTCCGCAACATCCTGGACTTCGAGCGCGACGAGCCCGGCGCGACGGTGGTGAAGCTGGAGCGCAACTACCGGAGCACGCAGCTGATCCTGGAGGCAGCCCACGCGGTCGTCGCCAACAACGTGGGCAGGAAGGAGAAGAAGCTCTGGACGGAGAAGGGGGCCGGCCGCCCCATCCAGCGCTTCGAGGCGTACGACGAGGAGGAGGAGGCCGAGTGGATCGCCCGCCAGGTGGAGGCGCTCCTCGGCGGTCGTGCGTCGTCGCTGACCCGTCGGGCTGACGAGGATGTGGCCTTCCGCCCCAAGGACATCGCGGTCCTGTACCGGACCAACGCCCAGTCCCGGGCGATCGAGGAGGCGTTCCTGCGCTACGGGATCCGCTACCAGCTCATCGGCGGGACGCGCTTCTACCAGCGCCGCGAGGTCAAGGACGCGCTGGCCTACCTGCGGATCCTGCGCAGCGACCGCGACCGGGTGAGCTTCGAGCGGGTCATCAACGTGCCCCCGCGCGGCCTGGGCGACCGTTCGCTCGAGGTCCTCCGAACCGCGGCCGACGAACCCGAGGCCACCTACTGGAGCGCCCTGGAGCGGGCTGCCGCGGACGGGCTGCTCGTGCTGACCGGTCGCGCCCGGGGCGCGGTGGCGGACTTCGTGGCGCTCGTGCGGCGACTCCGGACCCGGGTCGGGCTCCTGCCGCTGCCGGAGCTGCTCGACGAGGTGCTGGAGGCCTCCGGCTACCGGGCGATGCTCGCGGACGGCACGGAGGAGAACGACGAGCGCTGGCGGAACCTGCTCGAGCTTCGCTCGGTGACGACGCGCTACGACGACCTCGCGCCCGACGATGCGCTGGACCGCCTGCTCGAGGAGACGGCCCTCGTCGCCGACCAGGACAGCTACGAGGGCGATGCCGACGCAGTGACGCTGATCACGCTCCACGCGGCGAAGGGGCTGGAGTTCGGCGCCGTCTTCATCGGCGGCCTGGAGGAAGGGATCTTCCCGCACGCCAGGGCCCTCGCGGCGGAGCGCGAGCAGGACGACCCGCGCGAGCTCGAGGAGGAGCGCCGCCTCGCCTACGTCGGCATCACCCGGGCGAAGGAGCGCCTCTTCCTCTCGCACGCCTCGCGGCGGGCCACGTGGGGCCCGGCCGGCGGCCCCGCCATGCCGTCGCGTTTCCTGTTCGAGATCCCGGCCGACCTGATGGAGGGCCCGCGGCTCCTTCCGGGGACCGGCGACCCGTACGACCTCGAGCTGGCGTTCGGGGCGCGCCGTTCCTCACGGCTCGGCGCCCGGGCCGGCGGCGCGTGGCGCGCGAGCAGCGGCCGGCCCGGTGCCCCGGCCGCCGGGGAGGAGTTCCGGCCGTCGCGCGACCTGGCCGCCCGTCGCGCGGCGTTCGC
>JARLHH010000197.1 GCA_031292335.1 Candidatus Limnocylindrales bacterium
GGTGATGAGGGTGCCGGTGAGGAGCCCGAGCACGGGCGAGACGCCCAGGAGAATCGCCCCGGCCGAGCCGGTGAAGCCGAGCTCGGCGAGCGCATGGACCGCGAAGGCCATGTTGCGCGCGACCACGAAACGGCTCACCACCCCCGAGACGATCGCGATCACGACGCCGGCCTCGATGGCCTGCTGGACGAAGGGGTAGCCGAGCAGGTGGATGAGCTGGCCGATCATCGCGCGGCCCCGCCGGACTGCTCCCAGCTGTCGTCCACCGACGGCAGGTGGTGGGGTTCCTCGACCTCGAAGCCGGCGCTGAAGGCCTCCCCGACGACCAGGATCCGGCCGTGCACCCGGAGTACGTCCACGTGGGAGCCATAGAGCCCCGTGAGGCGCTCGGACGTCAGGACCTCATCCGGTGTGCCGGCCGCCCAGCGGCCGTTAACCACGAACAGCACCCGGTCGATGAGCCCGAGCACCGGGTTGACGTCGTGGGTCACGAACAGGACCGTGCGTCCAGTCCGCCTATGCCAGCCGCCGACGAGCTCGGTGATCTCGCCCTGGTGGCGCAGGTCGAGGTTCGCCAGCGGCTCATCGCACAGGAGCAGCTGCGGGTCGCCGACGAGCGCCTGGGCGATCCGCAGGCGCTGCTGCTCGCCGCCCGACAACCGCCCGACCGGGGCATCCGCAAAGGCCGTCGCCTCGACCGAGGCAACGGCGTCCGCGACCCGGCGGGCGACGGCCCGATCCGGCCGACCGACGCCCCAGCGGTGGCCGTCGATCCCAAGCCGGACGAGATCGCTGCCGCGCAGCGGCAGGTCCCGGTCGAAGGCCTGGCCCTGGGGGACATACCCGATGCCAGGGTTGCCGCGCCGGGGCAACTGTCCCAGGACCTCGACCGATCCGCTGCTGAGCGAGCTCAGGCCGAGCACGATGCGCAGGAGCGAGGTCTTGCCCGATCCGTTGGGGCCGAGGACCGCCACGAAGCTGCCTTCCTCGAAGGCGAGCGACAGGTCGCGCCACACCTCCCGACTCCCGAACGCGAGGCCGGCGTGCTCGAAACGGATCGCCGGCGTGGTCACCTGCTCACGAACCCTTCGCCAGGGCCGCTTCGAGCTCGTTCATCTGGGCCAGCTGCCAGGCCTGATACGTCTGGTACTGCGGGGGGAGGGTTTCGGCCACGCCGACGACCGGGATGCCGTTGGCGATCGCGAGGTCGTGGATCTGGGTCGTGAGCGGCGTGATGACCTGGCTGTTGAAGAGGAGTACCCGCACCTTCTTCCCGGTGAGGAGGTCGCGCTCGGCCGCGACGTCGGCAGGGGCCGGGTCGGTGCCATCCTCGACTGCCCTCTGGAAGCCCTCGGGCGTCAGCACCGCGAGGCCGATCGCCTTCGCCAGGTACCCCGCCACGGGCTCCGTGAACGCCACGGGGGCGCCCGAGTACTTCGCCTTCAGCTCGGCAATCTTTGCGGCGAGCGGCGCGAGAGACGCGAGATAGGCCTGCTCCCGGGCCGCGAAGTAGGCGGCGTTGGCCGGCTCGAGCGTGGCCAGCGCGGCCTCCGCCGACGCGGCCACCGCCGGCATGGTGCCCGGGTCGTACCAGACGTGGGCGTTGGCGTCGCTGCCGAGCCCGAGCAGCTGCTCGACGTTGATCACCACCCGACTCGCGTTCGGCGACGCGCCGAGCAGATGCTGCATGAAGTCGTCATAACCGAGGCCGTTGAGGATGACCAACTTCGCGTCGGCGACCGCAACGGCGGCCGCGGGGCTCGCCTCGAAGGCGTGCGGGTCGGCGTTGGGATCGTTGAGCAGGCTCGTGGCGGAGACGCGCGTCCCGCCGATCTGGGTGAGGAGGTCCGCGTAGAAATTCTCCGTCCCAAGGACCGGGATCGGCGGGCCTGCGTCGATCGGGCTTGGGATGGCGACGCTGGAAGCAGGAGCCTCCGACCCGGGCGCCGACCGCGTCATCGCGCTGGCAGCCGGTGCGACCGATGCCGGGGCAGCCGTGCCCACTAGGGTGGGAGCAGGTGTGGCAGCCGTGCTGCAGGCGCCAGCGAGGATGGCAACGCTGGCCAGCAAGCCGAGCCGTTGTAGATCACGTCGCAGATCAAGTCGCGGAACCAGTCTCACTGTTGGGTACGTCCAGACACCGGTGGTGGGATGACGGGTCAGGCCTGGGGGGTGGTCGCGGCGCGACACTCGGGGCAGAGCCCGAAGAACTCGATGCGGTGCGAGTCGACAAGGTAGCCCGTGCGCTGCTCGACAAGCTCGCGGGCGATTGGGGTGATCCCCAGGTCGCCCACTTCCTGGCTGCGTCCGCACTGCGTGCACACGACGTGGTGGTGATGGGCCCGCTCGCACGCCACAAATGCGTGCTCCCCGTTGGGCAAGTGCACCTGCTCGACGAGGCCGAGCGATTCGAAGATCTCGAGCGAGCGGAAGATCGTCGCCCGTCCCACGCCGCGCCGGGTTCGACGCGCCTGGACGAGCAGATCCTCCGCTTTGAAGCGCCCTTCCTGGGCGGCCACCAACTCGGCCATGACGCGCCGCGCCGCGGTCGAGTGATAGCCGGCCCGGTCGAGGGCCTCGGTCAACGTGTCGGGATCGCTCATGGGGCGCGACGATACTCGGTCTCTGTTTAACCGTCAAACGCCAGCAACACCACCAGCAGCGGCGGCGATGATGCTTCACGGGACGGACCGGCGAGAGCGTGCGACGTCGCTTCCTTGTGGAACCAGGAGCCCGAAACGGTGGCCGGACGCGGAGTGTTCGATGCGGGTCGCGGCGCACTGGACGGGCGTCCGGAGGTGTCGGGCTACCCTGCGTCGATGAACCTCCCCCTCCCGAGCCTCTACGACCAGCTCATGTCGGTGACCCGGGGCTCGATCGGCCCGGCCCTTCTCCTGACCCTCCTCCTGGGAGTCGTGCACGCAGTCTCCCCCGGGCACGGGAAGACTCTCGTGGTCGCTTCCCTGCTCGGCTCGCAGGGAAGCCTGAGCCAGGTTCTCCTCCTGGCCGTGACCGTCGCCGTGACCCACACCGCCGGGGTCCTGCTCCTGGCGCTCGTCGTCACGGCGGGCAACCCGCTGATGCCCCAGGAGATCAC
>JARLHH010000198.1 GCA_031292335.1 Candidatus Limnocylindrales bacterium
GATGACCGACCACCCCGCCCATCCGTACGACCGGCCGAGCGATCCCGCCAAGCGTCACAGCGCCGCCCTGACCGACGGGCCCGACCGGGCAGCGGCGCGCGCCATGCTCAAGGCGATCGGGTTCACGGACGAGGACCTGGCGCGGCCGATCGTCGGTGTCGCGACGACCTGGATCGAGACGATGCCGTGCAACTTCAACCAGCGCCGGCTGGCGGAGTTCGTCAAGGCGGGAATCCGGGCCGCGGGCGGCACACCAATGGAGTTCAACACGATCTCCGTCAGTGACGGCGTTTCGATGGGCACCGACGGCATGCGGGCATCGCTCGTCAGCCGCGAGGTGATCGCGGATTCGATCGAGCTCGTCGCCCGCGGTCACCTCTTCGACGGCCTGGTCTGCCTGGTCGGCTGCGACAAGACGATCCCCGGAGCGGCGATGGCGCTGTCCCGCCTGGACCTGCCCGGCCTGGTCCTCTACAACGGCACGATCTACCCGGGAACGTACAAGGGGAAGAACGCGGACATCGTGACCGTGTTCGAGGCGATCGGCGCCTACCGGGCCGGCACGATCACGCTGGACGAGCTGTACGAGATCGAGGGTGCTGCCTGCCCGGGCGCCGGTGCGTGCGGCGGCCAGTACACCGCGAACACGATGAGCATGGTGCTGGAGTTCGTCGGGCTGTCGCCGGCCGGCCTGAACGGCATCCCGGCAGAGGACGCGGCCAAGGACGCCGCCGCCCGCCGCTGCGGCGAGCTGGTCATGGACCTCGTCCGGCGCGACGTGCGCCCGTCGGCGATCCTGGACCGCCGCTCGATGGAGAACGGGATCGCCGCGGTGGCGGCGACCGGCGGCTCGACGAACGGGGTGCTCCACCTCCTCGCCATGGCGCGCGAGGCGGGCATCCCGCTGGAGATCGACGACTTCGGGACGATCGCGGACCGCACGCCGATCGTCGCCGACATGAAGCCCGGCGGGCGCTTCTCCGCCTCCGAGATGTACGACGCGGGCGGGGTCGCGCTCGTCATGCGCGAGCTGCTCAGCCGCGGCCTCCTCCACGGAGACGCCCCGACCGTCGACGGCCGGACGATCGCCGAGATCGCGGCGGCCGTCCACGAGACCCCCGGGCAGCAGGTCGTGGTCCCGATCGCGACGCCGATCAAGCCGATCGGCGGGCTCACCATCCTCCACGGCTCGCTCGCCCCGGACGGCTGCGTCATCAAGCTGGCCGGCCACGAGCGGCGCTTCCAGCGGGGTCCCGCGCGGGTGTTCGACTCCGAGACCGCCTGCTTCGCCGCGGTCAGGGCAGGCGCCATCGTGCCGGGCGACGTCGTCGTCATCCGCTACGAGGGCCCGGTCGGCGGCCCTGGGATGCAGGAGATGCTGAGCGTCACGGCCGCGCTCGTGGGCGAGGGCCTGGGCGATCAGGTCGCGCTGCTCACTGACGGCCGCTTCTCGGGCGGCACGCACGGCCTCATGGTGGGCCACGTGGCACCCGAAGCGGCGCTGGGCGGGCCGATCGCGCTGGTCCGCGAGGGCGACCAGATCGAGATCGACGTGGACCGCCGGGCGATGGACCTCCTGGTCGAGCCCGGCGAGCTTGCCGCTCGTCGCGCCGCCTGGTCGCCGCCACCCCCGCGTCACCGGGGCGGCGTGATGGCCAAGTACGCCGC
>JARLHH010000199.1 GCA_031292335.1 Candidatus Limnocylindrales bacterium
CAGGATCGCGAGCGTCGCGCTCACGGTGGTGCGATCGCGCAGCAGCCGAGGCTCGCACAGCGCGGCCATTGCCGCCCGTCCCTCGAGGTGCGATCCGCCTGCCCAGTCCTCCAACTCGGCAACCAGCGAACGGACGTCGAGGTCGCCCCAGGCCTGGAGCGCCATCGCGACGGCCTCCCGGACTCTCCAGCGGGGATCGCTGCTCGCGCGGCGCAGGATCGGGAGAAGCGTTCGGTCCCCGGCCGCGACGAGCCGGCCCAGGCCGACGAGGCCGACGCAGGCAAGAAAGACACCGGGCGTGTTCTCCGGTGCCTCCTCCGGGGTCAGGACGGCCCAGCGCTCGATCTCGGCACGCTCGGCGGCAGCCGAGGCGACGTCGATCAGCTCGAGATTGCCGCGCGGTCCCGGCAGGCCCGAGTGGGCGCGCAGGAAGGCCTCGCGCTCGGGTGCCGCGAGGAATGCCGCCTGGAGCTCACGTCGACCCATCTGTCCTCCACGAAGGATCCCGCCGCCGCATCGGGCCACACCCGCGCGGTCCCGGGAATCGCGCTATGCGAGCAGCGGCAGCCCGATCACGAGGATGGGCACGGCCACGATGACCGCCGCCACGGCCGCCGTCCTCCCTGCCCGCCGGCCGAACCCGTGCTGGGTGAAGAGCTGGCTGGCCGCCATCCCGCCGACCGCGCAGGGCGTCGCGAGGATCCCGGCCAGGAACCCGACCGGCAGGACGTTTGCCCCGCCGAGCAGCGCCACGCGCACGCCCGCCGCGACCGTGATCAGGGTGAGGAGGTCGGCGGCCACGATCGCGCCCGTGACGGCGCCCAGGATCGCGTCGAGCCGGGTCGGCGCCAGGGCGATCGGGTAGGCGATCGCGAAGACGCCCACGGCCAGGACGGGCAAGGCGAACACGATGGTCCCGGTCGGCCCGACCGGCAGCGAAGCGATGCCCACCGCCGCGCCCCGGTCCCAGCGATACGCGATGACCGTCAGCAGGGCGAGGGCGCCGGCGAAGATCCCCGCTTCAAGGCCGCGCCGGAGCCATGCGGGAAGGCGAAGCGAACGCATCGCGGACGATGCTACTCGTCGCCGGGCAGCGCCGGGGTGCGCGTCAGCGCCGGCCGCCGGCGCGCGGCTCGGGTGACCGGTTACGCGCCCGCGTACCTGCGGAAGATGGCGACCGCGTTCTGGCCGCCGAACCCGAACCCGTTGACCATCACGGTGTCGAGCTTCGCCGCGCGGGCAGACCCGGGGACGTAGTCGAGGTCGCAGTCGGGCAGGTCGGGGTTCTCAAGGTTCGCGGTGGGCGAGATCACCTGGTCGCGCAGGCCGCCGAGCGCGGCGAGCGCGCTGGCGATCCCCGCCGCGCCGACGAGGTGCCCGATCATCGACTTGGGCGAGCTCACCGCGCGACCGTAGGCGGCCGGTCCGAAGGAGGCCTTGATCGCGCGCGACTCCGTGGAGTCGTTGAGCGGGGTCGAGGTCCCGTGGGCGACGATCCAGTCGATCTCGTCCGCGGTCACCCCGGCGTGCTCGCGCGCCAGCGTCATCGCGCGCGACGCGCCGCGGCCGGTGGGCTCGGGAGCGGAGATGTGGAACGCGTCCGACGTCAGCGCGCCGCCCAGCACCTCGGCGATCGGGGTCGCGCCGCGCGCGAGCGCGTGCGCCAGCGACTCCACCACCACCATGCCGCCGCCCTCGCCGAGCACGAACCCGTCGCGATCGCGGTCGAACGGCCGCGAGGCGTGGGTCGGGTCGTCGTTCCGCCGGCTGAGCGCGCCCATGTTGCCGAGCGCGGCGATCCCGACCTCCAGGATCGGCGCCTCGGAGCCGCCGGTCAGCACGACGTCGCACTCGCCGGTGGCGATGAGCCGGAGCGCGTCGTGGAACGCGATCACCGACGAGGCGCAGGCCGCGACCTGCGTCATGACCGGGCCCGTCAGGCCGTACTCCATGCTGAGCATGCAGGCGGCCATCGAGCCGGAGAGGGCCGGGATGGCGAACGGGGAGACGAACCGCGGGCCGCGTTCCCGCCGGACGTGCGTTCCCTCGACGATCTGCTCGATCCCGCCGCCGCCGGTGTTGACGACCACGCCGAACCGGTCGCGCGCGTCCTGGTCGAGCGTCGCGGGATCCAGCCCGGCCGAGTCCAGCGCCTCCCTGGCCGCCGCCATCGCCAGGTGGATGAAGCGACTCATCCGGCGGGCCATCTTGGCGTCCATGTGGTCGGCGGCCCGGAAGTCCTTGACCTCGGCGGCGATCTTGACCTCGAAGTCGGTCGGGTCGAAGGCCGTGATCCTGCTCACGCCGGAGACGCCGTCGCGCAGGTTACGCCAGTAGGTCTCGAAATCGTTGCCGATCGGCATGACGGCTCCCAGGCCAGTCACGACGGCGCGGCGGGCGGGATCGGCGCTGGGTGGCACGGGCGAGTTCCTCCGGGAGCGAACGAGTTGGCGATGCGGGGCGAGGCGACGTCGAGGCCGGCTGCGCCGGCCGGGAACGAGGTCGGCGGGACGGCCGGGCTCGATTGTAGTTGGGCGCGGGCCCGGTCAGTCCCCGTCGTACCGCTTGAAGATCACCGCCCCATTGTGGCCGCCCAGGCCGACGTTGTCGGAGATCGCGTAGCGGATCTCGCGCTGGACGGTCCGGACCGGGACGTTGAGGTTGATCTCGGGATCCGGATCGCGGAAGGTGGGCACTCCCGGCACTGCCTGGTTGTGGATCGAGAGCACGGTGAAGATCGCCTCGACGGCGCCCGCCGCGCCCATCAGATGGCCGGTCAGGGACTTCGTCGCGCTGATCGGGATCTCGGGGGTCCGCTCCCCGAAGACGGCCCAGAACGCCTCGGCCTCGCGGAGGTCGCCCAGCGGCGTGGAGGTCCCGTGCGGGTTGATCATGTCGATCCATTCGGGCTGCACGTCGTAGCGCTCCAGCGCCTGCAGCAGCGCCCGCCGGATCCCGTCGCCCTTCTCCACGGGCTGGATCAGGTCCCATGCGTCGGCCGCCGAGCCGAAGCCCACCACCTCGGCGTAGATCGTGGCGCCACGCGCCTTCGCCAGATCGAGATCCTCGAGGACCATGGCGCCCGCGCCCTCGCCGAGCACGAAGCCGTCACGGGTGACATCGAAGGGCCGCGAGATGGTCTGCTCCGCCTCGCCGGGCCGCGGCGTCCCCATGCCGCGCATGTTCGAGAAGCCGATGTGGATCAGCTCGTGGAGCGGGCTCTCGGTGGAGCCGGCCACCACCGCGATGACGTCGCCGCGCCGGATCAGCTCGGCGGCCTCGCCGATGTTGTGCGTGCCGGTGGAGCAGGCCGTCACGATGCACATGTTCGGGCCGCGGATGCCGGTCTCGATGGCGATCTGGCCGGACGCCGTGTCGGGCAGCATGTTCGCGATGTAGAACGGGCTGACCGCGCGGGCTCCCTTGGTCTCCCAGGTGTGGCGGTTGTCCATGAGGAGCCGCGAGCCACCGCCCCCCGAGCCGAAGTAGACCCCGATCTCGTCGCGGTTGGAGGCGTCGATCTCGAGGCCGCTGTGGGCGATCGCCTTCTTCGCCGCCGCGACGCCTAGGACCACGTTCTTGTCGGTCCGGCGGACCTCCTTGAAGTTCATCCAGGCGGCCGGGTCGAAGTCGCGGACCTCGCCGGAGACCTGGCAGTCGTACGGCGTCGGATCCCAGTAGGTGATGTGGTCGAGGCCGCTGACGCCGTCGACGAGGTGCTGCCAGACGGTGTCGACGTCGGACCCGATGGGGCTGACGATGCCAAGGCCGGTGACGGCCACGCGGCGGGTGAAGTCGGGCTTGCGCACGGGGCTGCGAGATCCTCCGGGTATGGTCGCTACGGGGACTGGAATTGGGGTTCGGGCATTGGTGGGCGCTCCGGTCAGCCGTCCGCGGCCGGATCGGGATCGGCCAGGCCGCCCGGTGCCGCCGGGTCGTCGAGTGGGACGATCTCCGCGTCGGGGGCGATCCGGCGGATGAGCCCGGAGAGCACGCGCCCTGACCCCACCTCGACGAAGCGCGTGACGCCCGCGGCGCGCATCGCGTCGACCGCGGCGATCCAGTCGACGCCGGTCGTAAGGTGGTCCACCAGCTCGGCCCGGCAGGCCTCGCCCGTGGTGAGCGGGCGGGCGTCGGCGTTGGCCAGGAGGCGGACATGCGGATCTTGGAACGCGACGCCGGCGAGGATCGTCCGCATCCCGGCGGCCGCGCTCGCCATCAGCGGGGAGTGGGCGGCGACGCTGACCGGCAGCACGAGCGCGCGCTTCGCGCCGAGGCCCCTGGCGGCTGCCGCGGCGGCCTCCACGGCGGGCCGCACGCCCGACACCACGACCTGCCCGGGCGAGTTGCGGTTGGCGATGCCGAATGTCCCGTGCGCCGAGCCCGCCGCCACGAGGTCGGGCAGGCGCTCGTCGGGCAGGCCGATGATCGCGGCCATCGCGCCGGGGCTGCCCTCGCCGGCGGCCTGCATGAGACGTCCCCGCTCACGGACAAGGAGCAGCCCGTCGCCCAGCGACAGGACGCCGGCCGCGACGAATGCGCTGTACTGGCCCATGGAGTGCCCGCCGGCGAACGCCGGCGCGAGCAGCGGCTGACCAGCCGCGGCGCGCCGCTCCTCCAGCGCGCGAAGGAACGCGATCGACGTGGCGAGCAGCGCCGGCTGGGCGTTGACGGTCAGGTCGAGCTCGTCGGAGGGCCCATCCCAGGCGAGGCGGCTGAGCGGCTCCCCGAGCGCGGCATCCGCCTCCGCGAAAACGGCCGCGGCTGCCGGCGACGACGCCGCGACCAGGCCGCCCATGCCCACGACCTGCGACCCCTGGCCGGGGAAGACGTATGCGAGCGTGGCGGACTCCTCCTTGGACGGTGCGGCCGGGCGCCGGGTGCGGGGCTGGCGAGCGTGGGCGGCTCACCACGTGAGATTGTCTACGAGCCTACTCTCGTTCGTGGCCGGCACGGGCAGATCGCGTGCAATGTTGCACCAAGTGGACCGTCGGGTCTACGCTCGCGGCCATGCCGAACCCACCGCGACCACGCCGCCCGGGTGCCCACGCCCACGTCACCACGGCCAGCCTTGAAGCGATGGCCGACGACGTGCTGCTCGCCCCGGTCGCGGCGGCGCGGAACAGGATCCAGAATCCGCGCGAGCTCTCCGACCGGGTCGCCTTCGGGAAGGCGCTCTGGCGGGAGCTCGTGATCGGCTTCGCGGCGCAGCTGGGTGAGCTGCGCCTCGGCTTCACGCAGCTCGCAGCGCTCTACGCGCTCGCCGATGGCGGCACGACGACGATCGTGGACCTCGCGGACACCCTGAACCGGTCGCCCTCCGCGACGTCGCGGCTGGTGGACGGGCTGGAGCGCCGGCGCCTGCTCGAGCGGCGCGCGGAGTCCGAGGACCGGCGGATGCGGTCGGTGTGGCTGACGGAGCGCGGGCGGGCGCTCCTGGCGGTGATCGACCGCTCGCGGGCCGACCAGTTCCTGGCCGTCGTCCGGCCGCTGCCCGCCAACGAGCGCGCGATCGTGGCGATGGGCGTGGCGGCGCTGGCGACCCGCGCCGTGTCGCGCCGCGGCCGGCTCATCAAGCAGCGGCCGGTGTAGCGGGGAGCCGTGTCCCCGGGCGGTCAGCCGCCGCGGAGCACCGCCGGATCCAGGCGAACGGTCACGTGCCGCCAGTTCCCGCGGCGTTCGAAGATCGCACGGCTCGTCTCGCGGTCCAGCGAGCAGCCGGGGATCTCCGTCGAGCTGCCGTCGGCGGCCTCGAGCTCGATCGAGGTGACGTCGGCCAGCTGGTAACAGACCGGCACCTGGCAGTAGGTGAACGCGAGGCTCCCCGCCGGCAGGCTCCAGGTCTCCTCCCGGCCGACGAGACCGACGTACGCGAACTCGTGCGGCTCGTCGATGAACTCGGCCCGGTGCAGGAGGCGGGGCTCGAAGCGGAGGCAGCCGTGCGCGACCTCCACGCCCAGCTCTCCCAGCCGGGCGAGGATGTCCTCCTTCGCCTGGCCGGTCATGCCCGGCTGCTGGGCGCCCCGGTGCCGCGGCGAGTGCGAGTGGGGATCCATCGGGAACGCCCCGAACAGCTGGGGTGTCTTGCCGAACCCCAGGCCGTCACGCGCATGGTCGTGGAGGGTGGCCATCTCGGCGGCGACCGCCGGGTCGCTCGCCCGCCGCTGCGCAGCCTGCACGGCCAGGCGGTGCTTGGACGCCATGTGCCAGAAGATGCAGCCCAGCCCCTCGAACATGAAGAACCTGCCGCTCCTCCCGGTGAACTCGCGGTGGGCGAACGTGGTTCGCCACAGCTCCGTCACGACCTCGCGGGTGGGGCCGTCGACGCCGATCACGTCGAGCACGCGGCCCACGTCCGCGAGCGTGCTCAGGTCGGCCTGGAAGTGCCATGCCCCCTGCCGATCGGCCACGAACAGCCGCTCGTCGTTCACCGGTGGCGGCCCGGCCAGGGCGTTCCGGGCCAGGAACGCCGTCAGCCGGTGGTCCGGCTGGAGCATGTAGGTGCGCTGGTCCTCGCGATAGAGGTCGCTCGCGCGCAGCGCGCGCAGGAGGTCCAGCGACTCGGCGTCGGTCAGCAGTCCCGATTCGAGCACCGCGACCTGTCCCTCCAGCATGAGGCCGAGGGTCTCCACGGTCGCCCGGTCGTCGCGGATCCTGAGCGTGTTGTAGCTGTGGTAGAGGCCGTCCGGACGACGGTTCGCCCGGATCGTGTCGTCGATCGCGGGCAGCACGGCGGCGACCAGGGAGCGGATCGTCGCATGCGACGTCGGCACGAGGTCGCCCAGCCGCCCTGCATAGACCGCGGACCGGTGCTCCTCGCCTGCTTCACCCAGCCGGGCCAGGATCTCGAAGCGCGTCGCGTCGTCCCACGGAGCCCGGACGCCCCGCAGCGCCGACGTCACCTGCTCCATCAGGCGCACCACGGACGCCGATACGGGGGCCGTGCCGTCGCCGGCGACGAGATCCGCGATGAAGACCAGGTAGCGCCGGATCGCCGCCACGGTGACCACGGAGAGGCCCCACCCGGCGAGCGCGTTGTTCGCGTCGTTCCACTCGGGGCGCTGTGTGTTCATCCAGATCCCGCCGCCGGGCACCAGGTTGGTCAGCTTCACCACCAGGGGGACGAGCAGCTTCTCGCAGAGCGAGGCCAGGCGGACCTCGCCGTTCTCGTCGCGCAGCAGCTTGCCGTCCGCGCCGATATCCCGCGAGCGCTCCAGGAGCGCCCGGTGCAGCGCCTCGTCGAAGGTGATCGTCTCGCGGGGGTCGGCGAGGAGGCGGCGGAAGCCGGCGATCCGGTAGGGGACCTGGGTGGAGGCATAGCCGGGGTCGCCGAGGGCGGCCGCGAGCGCGCCGGGATTCCGTCGCTCCCGGCTCTCCAGGAGCCGCAGCAGGTAGACGATCTGGTGGTCGCCCCAGTACCCGATGTGGCTCCACGGGTCGCGGGGATCGGGCACCTCCCAGTCGGCGCCGTCGCGCGTGATCCGGTACGGGTTGTAGCCGTCGGCGGTGGACGCGTCCAGGAAGACCGCGATGAACTGGTCAAGAAACCCCGGGTAGCTCTCGCCCAGGGCCTCCCAGTTCTGGAAGATGTCGCGCCAGTTGCCCTCGTACCAGTGGAGAGGGCGCCCCCGATCGTCCTTGAGGCGGATGTCGAAGCGGTTCCAGGGGCGGCTCGGGTCGCCGTGACGACGGCTGAACGTCAGGGGCAGGTAGGTCCGCAGCAGGCGCGACAGCTGCGGGTCGTTCCGCCCCGCGGCCCCCGCCAGCAGCTCGCCCGCCTCGAGCGTTGCGGGAAGCCCGGCCAGCCAGTCGGCGTGGCGGGCGTGGACCGGGCCACTCTGCCCGCGCAGGTACTCCGCGACGTCGCGTATCGGCAGACCGTACGTCCCGTCGAACGTGCCGCCGCGCATCGAGTTGTACAGCACGCTGGCAACGTGATGGGCAGTCGCCGCTTCGTCCGCGGTCTGCTGCAGGGCATCCGCCGAGGCCACCCGCCGGCGGATTCCCTCGCGGTTCCGGGAGACGGCCGCCCCCAGTGCCGCCTCGATGGTCGCCGGCGCCGCGAGCCCGGGGAGCAGGTCCACGATCGCGGCGTGGTCCAGGCCCGTGTCACCCACGGTGGACCAGGCATGGCGGGCGCCACCCTCGAGATCCACCTTGTCTGCCACGAGGTAGGCGCCCATCTCGCCGCGGATCTCGCTCTCGGGCTCCACGGACTCGCCCCGCCGGAACGCCGCTACCTGCCCCTCGCCCAGCAGGATGACGGGGTCGGGGTGGCCGATCGACCAGGCAACCGCGGCGCGGAGCGACTCGGAAGGCTCGGGTCGGTCCGAGATCGCCGCGTTCAGCGTGTAGATCGCCAACGAGGTGCCCGGGACCCGCTCATGGCGCATGTACGCGGCGGCGAGGTAGCTGTACCGGGCGTAGACCTCCTGGGAGACGCCGGGCGGGGTGACCTGGTGCCATCCGTCCAGGTACCGGACCGCGACGGGATCAGCGAGCAGGTTCGCCAGCTCCACGTCGCGGACGAGCCCGAACTCGTCGCACCCGCTCAGCTTCGCGCGATGGCGCACGCCAAGGTCGTGATTGATCTCCTCGAACACGAGGCTCGTCCCGGTGACGCTCTTGAACAGGTTCCGCGTGATCTCGTAGACCCGCGGGCCGTCGCTCCAGGGTTCCCAGAGAGACGTGCGTCGTCCGCGGGTCACGAGCAGGATCGTGCGTGCTCCGCTGGTGTCGGCGTGACCGAGGATCTTGTCCACCGTCTGGTACGGGAAGAGCGCCATGTCGGGGTTGCGACGGCCGGCCGTGAACGGGCCGTTGGAGCCGGCGAAGAGCCAGAGATCGCCGTCGGTCACGACGTTCATCAGGAACGGCGGCATCCGATCGACGTTGTGGATGACGGCGAACCGCTCGCCGTCGATCGTCTCGAAGCCGCCGCTCATGGCTGCCCGGGCAGGACGGTAGCGGGCATCGCCCAGGTGGATCTCGTCCGCGAGCACGCCGGTCATGCGAGTTCTCCTCCACGAGTGCGACCCGAGCGCCGTCGGGCGGGTGACTGCATGGTGATCTCCGGGTCAGGCATCACTGGGCCGGCTGGCGCGGAGTCGAGTCCCCGGGGCGGAGCGCTCAGCCCCGCGAAGGGCCGTCAGCCGCCGCCGTGGGTGACGAGCGTCTGCACGAACGCGATGAGCGTAAGGAACGTGGGGATCAGCACGAGGGCGGCCACCATCGCGAGGAGCAGCCAGAGGTTCCGCCGCTCGTCCGCGCGCCGCTCGTCGGTTGCTTCGTCGTCGCCGCCCGGGGCAAAGTACGCGTTCAGGCCGCGCGGCCGGTTCGGCGCGGTGTAGAGCGGGACGTCGACGGGCACCGGCTCGCCGGTGCCAGGTGCCTGCGGGACGTCCGATTCCGAAATCATCGCGGCGATGATGCCCCCTTTTGCCGATCCGCGCCGTTCGCCGCGCGTGGCGAGCCGTGTGCCACCGCCCTGAGCGAGCGGGAGCTCGCGAGTACCCTCAGGCGTCGGCGTTCGGCAGGCTGGCCCGCAGTCGCGCCCCCGTCGTGATCGCGCCCTCGGAAGCGGACGAGACCAGCGCGGCGTACTTGGCCATCACGCCGCCCCGGTGGCGCGGCGGCGGCGGCGACCATGCGGCGCGACGGGCGGCAAGCTCGCCCGGCTCGACCAGGAGGTCCATCGCCCGGCGGTCCACGTCGATCTCGATCTCGTCGCCCTCCCGGACCAGCGCGATCGGCCCCCCGAGCGCCGCTTCGGGCGCCACGTGGCCCACCATGAGGCCGTGCGTGCCGCCCGAGAAGCGGCCGTCCGTGAGGAGCGCGACCTCGTCGCCCAGGCCCTCGCCCACGAGCGCGGCGGTCACGCTCAGCATCTCCTGCATCCCAGGGCCGCCGACCGGGCCCTCGTAGCGGATGACGACGACGTCGCCCGGCACGATGGCGCCTGCCCTGACCGCGGCGAAGCAGGCGGTCTCGGAGTC
>JARLHH010000200.1 GCA_031292335.1 Candidatus Limnocylindrales bacterium
ACGCGGGCGACGATCGCCTCCAGGATCTCCATGATCCCCGTCCCCTCCTTCGCGGACGCCAGGAGCACCTCCTCGCGGGGGATCGCCAGGATGTTCTCCAGCTCATCCATCACCACGTCGGGCTGCGCGGACGGCAGGTCGATCTTGTTGATGACCGGCACGATCACGAGACCGGCCCGGAGCGCGAGGTGGACGTTGGCCAGCGTCTGCGCCTCGATCCCCTGCGAGGCGTCGATGACAAGGACGGCGCCCTCGCACGCCTGGAGGCTGTGGCTCACCTCGTAGGAGAAGTCGACATGGCCCGGCGTGTCGATCAGGTTGAGGCCGTAGATGAGGCCGTCGGCGGCCGGGTACTCGAGCCGGACCGCGCGCGCCTTGATCGTGATGCCCTTCTCACGCTCGAGGTCCATCGAATCGAGGACCTGGCTGGTCATCTGGCGCGGATCGATGGTGTGGGTCCGCTCCAGGAGCCGGTCAGCGAGCGTCGACTTGCCGTGATCGATATGCGCGATGATGGAGAAGTTGCGCAGACGCGCCTGGGGGATCGACATCGGGAGGCGAGTGTAGCCGACCCCGTCGGCCGCGCGAACGCGACCCCGTGGAGCGCCCCGGGCGTCGCTGCTGGCCGCTCGTCCGCGTGTCTGGTACCATTCGCGGTCGCGCCGTCGCGGTGTCCTCTCCCGCTGCGCGGCACGAGATTCCCAAGGACAATCCCTTCCCACCAGAGGAACGAACGCCAGTGGCTCACTCGCCCCGCGGCTGGACCGGCACACGGACGCCCTCCGGCTTGAAGCGGGTCCGTCAGGCCGAACGTCGCGAGGCGATCAACGCCCCCCGACGCACGAAGGCCAAGACCCTCGTCACGAAGACCCTCAGGATCGCGACCGGTCAGGTCGAGGGTGATGCGACCGTCAGCCTTGCCGAGGCCATGAGCGCGCTCGACAAGGCTGCCAAGGTCGGTGCCCTGCACCCGAACACCGCCGCACGGCGCAAGTCGCGCCTGGCCCGGAAGGTGGCTGCGGCGATCGGCGGCGCGACTGTCCAGACGGCCGCGAAGATCACCAAGACCACGGGCACGGCGGCCGCGGCCAAGGCGGCCAAGGCCCGCATCGCGGCGGGCAAGGCCGAGAAGGCGAAGGGCGCCCAGACGGCGGCTGGCAAGGCCAAGGCCGCGATCGCGCGGGCCGGCCGGACCGACGTCGAGATGACCAAGGCAGCACCGGCGGCACCGGTCGCGGCTCCCCGGACCCGCACGCGCGTGACGTCGAAGGCCGCTTCGGCTGCCGACGCGGCGCCGGCAACCAAGGCTGTGCCGGCCAAGGCCACCGCCAAGCCGAAGGCTGCCGCGAAGGCGGCACCGAAGGCCAAGGCCGCGACGTCGGAGACACCCGCAACCAAGGCGCCCGCCAAGGCCAAGGCCGCAGCTGCCAAGGCCAAGGCGCCCGCCAAGGCCAAGCCGGAGCCGAAGAAGAAGGCTCAGTAGCGTCCCGGCGCCGGCTCCGCCGGCGCCGTCCTCCCGCATCCAGGTTCGACCCCGGGCCCGCCGCCCGGGGTCGAACATTTCCGGGGCACAGCGGCTGTGGCGTGCCCGGGCGCCGGGGCGCCCCGCGGGCCAATACACTCGCGCGATGCCCCTGGCCGCGACCGCGCTCGTCCTGGTTGCCGCGCTGCTGCACGCGACATGGAACGCGGCCGTCAAGGGGTCCGGCGACCCGCTCCGCGCGACCGCGCGCGCGGTGTGGCTGGGCACTGCGGCCGCCACGCCGTTCGCGGCGGCGCTCTGGCTTGCGCAGGGCCGGCCCGGGCTGAGTGGGAGCGCGTGGCCGATCGCGGCGACCTCGGCCGCCTTCGAGGTCGCCTACTGGGTGAGCCTGGGCGTGGCGTACCGGGGCGGCGACCTGTCGACCGTCTACCCGGTGGCCAGGGGATCGGCGGCGCTCCTGGGGGCCCTGCTCGGGCTCGGGGTTCTCGGCGAACGGCTCTCCGCGCCCCAGCTGGCGGGCGTCGTGCTCCTCCTCGCGGGCACGCTCGCCGCGGCGATCCCGGGGGCCGCCCGGCGCTCCCTGCGACCTGCGCTGGCGATCGGCGGCCTGATCGCCGCGTACACGTTCCTCGACCGGCTCGGCGCTCGGACCGGTCCGGCCTGGCTCTACGGCTGGCTGATCTTCGCCGGCGGAAGCGTCATGCTGGCCGCCGCCCTCGGCTTGGCGCCGCGGGGCATCGTCGGTCCTCGACCAGCCCCTGGGAGCGCGCTCGATCCCGGCTGGTGGCGCCCGCTCGGGTCGGGACTCCTCATGATCGCCGGTTACACGCTCGTCCTCACCGCCCTCGCGATCGCACCCCTGGCGGGCGTTGCGCCGCTCCGCGAGTCAGCGACCGTGCTGGCGGCGGGGTGGGGAGTCCTGCGCATGGGCGAGCGGGACGGCGCTGCCTGGCGCCTTGCGGGAGCCGCGTGCATCGCCGCCGGGGCGATCCTGCTGGCGCTTGGCGGCTGAAGTGCGCTGATCAGGTCCGAGTCGGCCGGCCGCCGACGGGCCCGGCAACGCTGCCGGACCTGGACGGCTCAGGCGGAGGGAGCGCCGGCCTCGGCCGAGGGCCGCTGCGCCTTGGGTCGGGCGAACCCGTACATCGCGGCCCCGAACACGCCACCGGCGAGGCACAGGACCGTCACGGTCCCGGTCGTCCCGAGCTGCTCACGCCAGTAGAACGCGGTGAACGACGCGACGTCCGTGACGCCAGCCTTCTCGAACTGGGCGGCCTTGCCGTCCTCGGCGAGGTAGCGCTGGTAGACGCAGTCCGCGCCCGACACGCAGCCCGCGATCGGGCCGCCCTGGCTTGC
>JARLHH010000201.1 GCA_031292335.1 Candidatus Limnocylindrales bacterium
CTCCCGGGCTCAATACGTTCGCGGCTTGGGCTCGAACCGGGTGATCGTCACCGGCTTGTATCGGAGCGAGGGCCCGGCCTCGCCGCGATACGCGAGCGTGTGGGCGAGGAAGTTGACGTCGTCGCGCTCCGGGTAGTCGTCCCGGGAGTGGGCGCCCCGGCTCTCCTTCCGCGCCAGGGCCGAGGTCGCCATCGCCTCCGCGCCGTCGAGCAGGTAGCCCAGCTCGCGCGCCTCGAGCAGGTCCGTGTTGAAGACCCTGCCCGTGTCGCTGACCCGGACGCGGGAATAGCGCTCCTTGAGGGCGGCCACGCCGGCCACGGCGGCCGTCATCATGGCGGCCGTCCGGAAGACGCCCACGTTGTCCATCATCAGGGTGGCGAGCTCGGCCTTGAGCGCCGACGGGCTCTCTCCCTCGGGGCGCGTGCGGAGCGCCTCCAGCTCGGCGCGAACCGGCCCCTCGACGCCGGGGGGGATCGATGGCGCCTCCGCGGACCGGCAGTAGACGGCCATCTCGCGGCCGGCGCGCCGCCCGAAGACCAGCAGGTCCACGAGCGAGTTCGTGCCGAGGCGGTTGGCGCCGTGGACGGAGACGCAGGCGGCCTCACCGGCGGCGAAGAGCCCCGGGACCACGGTGTTCGCCTCGTCGCGCACCACCTGCGCCCGGAGGTCCGTGGGGATCCCCCCCATCGCGTAGTGGGCGGTCGGCACGATGGGCACGGGCTCCCTGAGCGGCTCGACGCCGAGGTAGACGCGGGCGAAGTCCGTGATGTCGGGCAGCTTCTCCTCGATGACCGCCCGGCCGAGATGGCGCACGTCGAGGTAGACATAATCCTTCTTGGGCCCGGCCCCCCGGCCGTCGCGGATCTCGAGGTAGATCGCGCGGCTCACCATGTCGCGCGGCGCAAGCTCCATCAGCTTCGGCGCGTAGCGGCTCATGAACCGCTCGCCGTCGCCGTTGAGGAGCGTGCCGCCCTCCCCGCGGGCGGCCTCGGACAGCAGAATCCCCAGGCCGTACAGGCCGGTCGGGTGGAACTGGTAGAACTCCATGTCCTCGAGCGGGATGCCGTGGCGGTACGCCAGCGCCATGCCGTCCCCGGTCAGGGAGTGAGCGTTCGACGTGATCGCGAACATCCTGCCGTTGCCGCCGGTGGCCAGGAGCACGGCCTTGGCCCCGAACGTGTGGAGCTCGCCGTCGCCGATCCGGTAGGCGACCACGCCGGCGGCCCGTCCGCCGTCACCGCCCTCGCCGCCCTCGAAGATCAGGTCGACGACGTGGTACTCGTCATAGAACTGGACCCCGGCCTTGATGCAGTTCTGATAGAGCGTCTGGAGGATCATGTGGCCGGTCCGATCGGCCGCGAAGCAGGATCGCTTGACCGGCCCTTCACCGAAGTTCCGGGTGTGGCCGCCGAAGCGGCGCTGGTCGATCTTGCCGTCCGGCGTCCGGTTGAAGGGCAGCCCCATGTGCTCGAGCTCGATGACGGTCTCGACCGCCTCCCGGGCCAGGACCTCGGCGGCATCCTGGTCGACGAGGTAGTCGCCGCCCTTCACCGTGTCGAACATGTGCCACTCCCAGTGGTCCTCCTCCTGGTTGCCCAGGGCCGCGCACACCCCACCCTGGGCGGCGCCGGTATGGGAGCGGGTCGGGTAGAGCTTGGTCAGCACACCGGTGGAGACGCCGGCCCGGGCAAGCTCCAGCGCAGCCCAGAGGCCGGCCCCGCCGGCGCCGATCACCAGCGCATCGTGGTCGATTCGCATCGCCTGTCCCCTACTCGACCGGGAAGGGGAGGGTCATCACGGCCATCGTCCCCATCAGCGCCAGCGCGATCCCGACGAGGTAGAGCAGCAGCGTCAGGGCCGTGCGGGCACCGCCGTGGACGTAGTCCTGGAGCACGGTCCGCACGCCAAGGAAGGCGTGCAGGACCACCATCGTCAGCAGCAGCCAGTCGACGGTGCGCCACAGGACGCTCCCCCACCGGTCGTCGATGATCCACTGGGCCGACTGGGTGGCCGGGTCGAAGATGAAGTGCATGATCGAGAAGTGCCCGAGGGCGAGCACGAACAGGGCCAGCCCCGACAGGCGCATCAGGTACCAGACGGCCAGCTCGAAGCCGCTTCCGTGCGGCCGAGGCCGGCCGGAGCGGGTGTACAGCGCCATCAGGAGACCCCCGCCCAGATCGGTCGGAGGATGATGTAGGCGCCCGGCAACCCGACGACCACGAACACGACCCAGATGCCGTACCAGAGCTGCTTGTGGAAGACGGTCATGGCGGGCCAGAAGTCCATCACGATGATCCGCAGGCCGTTGAGCGCGTGGTACAGGAGCGCCGCGCCCAGGAGCGTCTCCCCCACCCGGCCGGCCGGGCTCGCATAGAGCTTCAGGACGTCGTCGTACAGGCTGGGATTCGCGCCCACCAGCCAGATGTCGAGGACGTGGAGGAGCACGAAGGCCCAGATCGCGACGCCGGAGATGCGGTGGAATGCCCACGCGAGCATTCCTTCGCCGCCTCGGTACTGAAGGTAGCGCACCGGGAGACTCGCCTCCGTGGCCGGCCGGGTCGCAGCCGACTCGCAGGTGCCGGGCTGGTCCGGGTGGACACCGGCATTGTACGGGCTCCGGGCGGCGGCGAAAGCATGTCGACAGGGGCTAATGGGCTCGCGGGCGCCGTCAGGGCTGCCGGTCCGCACGCGCCGCCGCCGGGGGCACGCCGCGGGGTACCATCCGCAGGCGCCACGCCGCACCCACGCAGGAGCCGCCCGTGAAGATCCAGGAAGCCGACGCGAAGTCGCTGCTCGCCGCGCACGGCCTGCCCGTCCCTCCATGGGCCGTCGCCCGGACCGCCGCCGACGCGCGCGTCGCGGCCGAGCGGTTCCTTGCCGCGGGCGCGGGCCGGGTCGTGATCAAGGCCCAGGTCCTCGTGGGCGGGCGCGGCAAGGCCGGTGGCGTGAAGCTCGCCGGTTCGCCGGCCGAGGCGGAGGAGGTCGCCGCCCGCATCCTCGGCATGGAGATCAAGGGCATCCCCGTCCGAAAGGTGCTGGTCGGGCCCGCGGCCGTGATCGTGAAGGAGTTCTATCTCGGCGCGATCCTCGACCGGGCGTCGCGCCGGATCGTGCTGATGGCGTCGGCCGAGGGCGGCGTGGAGATCGAGGAGGTCGCCAGGACGACCCCCGAGGCGATCCACCGCGTGGCGGCCCACCCGCTCCTGGGGCTGCTGGACTGGCAGGCGCGGGAGCTCGCCTTTGCCGTCGGCCTCGGCGGGCCGCAACTACGGGATTTCGTCCGGATCGCGCGCGGGATCGTGGCCACGATGCGGGCCAACGACGCCGACCTCGTGGAGGTGAACCCGCTCGCAATCATCCGCGAAAGCGGGCCCGAGGGCTACGTGGAGCGCCTCGCCTGCCTCGACGCCAAGGTGACCCTCGACGACTCGGCGCTGCCCCGCCACCCCGATCTCGAGAAGCTTCGCGACCTCGACGAGGAGGATCCCGCCGACGCGGAGGCGCGCCACTACGACATCAGCTTCATCCACCTCGACGGCTCGATCGGCTGCATGGTCAACGGCGCCGGCCTGGCGATGACGACGATGGACCTGGTCAACCGCGCGGGCGGCGCGCCGGCCAACTTCCTCGACATCGGCGGGGGCGCGAAGGCGGACCGAGTCTCCGCGGCGATGCGGCTCATCCTGGCCGACCCGAAGGTGCGCGCGATCCTCGTCAACATCTTCGGCGGGATCACCCGCGGCGACGAGGTCGCCCGCGGCCTGATCGACGCCCGCGCACGCCAGGAGCGCGACGTGCCGATGGTCGTCCGGATCGTCGGCACGAACGCCGAGGAGGCGGGGCGGCTGCTGCGCGAGGCGGCCTTCGAGACGGCCGCGACGCTGGACGAGGCGGCCATCAAGGCAGTCGCCGCGGCCCGTGCGAAGACGGGAGGCATGGCGTGAGCATCCTGATCGGCCGGGAGACGCGGCTGGTGGTCCAGGGCATCACCGGCCGCGAGGGCGAGTTCCACTCGCGCCAGATGCTGGAGTACGGCACCCGCATCGTGGCGGGCGTGACGCCCGGCAAGGGCGGCCTCTCCGCGCTGGACAACCGGGTCCCGGTCTTCGACACGGTCGGCGAGGCGGTCAGGCAGACCGGCGCCAACACCTCATGCATCTTCGTCCCTGCATTCGGTGCTCCCGACGCCATTCTCGAGGCGGTTGGAGCTGGGATCGAGACCATATTCTGCATCACGGAAGGGATACCCGCGCTCGACATGCTTCCCGTCGTGGAGGTCGTCCGGGCGGCGGGCGCCCGGCTGATCGGCCCCAACTGCCCGGGCGCGACCTCGCCCGGGCAGGCCAAGGTCGGCATCATCCCGGGCTCCATTCACAGGGTGGGGCGGGTCGGCGTCGTCTCCCGGTCGGGAACCCTCACCTACGAAGCGGTCCAGGCGATGACCGACGCGGGGATCGGCCAGTCGACCTGCGTGGGGATCGGCGGCGACCCGATCATCGGGACGACGTTCCTCGACGTGCTGCAGCTCTTCGCGGCGGACCCGGAGACCGAGGCGATCGTGCTGATCGGCGAGATCGGCGGCTCGGCCGAGGAAGAGGCCGCCGCCTGGGCCGCAGCGTACCTGCGGGACGTTCCGATGGCCGCCTTCATCGCCGGCCGGACCGCGCCCGAGGGCAAGCGCATGGGTCATGCCGGGGCGATCATCTCGGGCGGCCGCGGGACGGCGGCCGAGAAGGTCACCGCGCTGGAAGCGGCCGGAATCCGGGTCGCGGGCTCGCCCACCGAGCTGCCGGCCCTCCTGCGCGCGTCCGGCTACCGCGGGTAGCGCCACCCGCGCGGATCGCGTCAGCCCAGTGCGTCCGGCGCCCGGAAGCCGGCCGGGTAGAGCGCGTCCCAGGCCGGCCCGCCCGGCGCCTCGATCAGCTCGACAAGGACGCCGTGACAGCTCCGCGGGTGGAGAAACGCGACGGGTCCCTCGGCGCCGGGACGCGGCGCCGTATCGATGAGCTCCACCCCGTCGACCGCAAGGCGGGTGAGAGTGGCGGCGATGTCCACGACCTCGAAGCAGACGTGGTGGAAACCCTCGCCGCGGGTGGCGAGGAAGCGGGCGACACCCGACGTGGCGTCGGTCGGCTGCACCAGCTCGATCCTCGTCTCGCCGACGGGCAGGAAGGCGATGCGCACGCCGTCCCCCGGGATCGGGACCACGGGACCCGGCGCCAGCCCCAGGATGTCCCGGTAGAAACCGAGCGCCGCGTCCATCTCGCGCACGACGACGGCCACGTGGTGCACGCGCCCCACGTGGTGGATGGTCGGCGGCAGGCCGCCGGACGGCATGGTCATGCGTTCCTCCCGCGCTTCCGCCGCGGCGCGGAGCCGGTGCCCGCGGGCCGTGACGCCTGGTGTTCGTCGCTGACCGACCTCACACCGTCACCAGCTCGCGGTGCTCGCCCCAGGCGGCGCGGAGCCGGTCCGAGATCTCCCCGACGGTCGCGTAGGCGCCCACCGCCTCGATCAGGACGGGCATCAGGTTCTCGCCGCCCCGGGCGCACTCCCCGACCCGTCGCAGCGCCGCTTCCCATGCGGCAGGATCGCGCTCCGCGCGGACGCGTCGCAGGCTCTCCACCTGGCGCCGCTCGCCGTCCGGGTCGATCCGCTGGAGCGCCGGCGTCCGGTGGCCCTCGTCGCGGAAGCGATTGACCCCGACCACGACCTGGCTGCCATCCTCGATCGCCCGCTGGACGCGATACGACGAATCCTGGATCTGGCGCTGCTGGAAGCCCGCTTCGATGGCGGCGAGCGTTCCGCCCAGCCCCTCGATCTCGTCGAGGAGCTCGTGGGCGGCCGCCTCCAGCTGGTCCGTCAGCGTCTCCACGTAGTAGCTGCCGGCCAGCGGGTCGGGGGTCTCGGTGACGCCGGCCTCGTGGGCGAGGATCTGCTGGGTCCGCAGGGCCAGGCGCGCCGCGTCGGCCGTCGGCAGCGCCAGCGCCTCGTCGCGTGAGTTGGTGTGCAGGCTCTGCGCCCCGCCCAGGATCGCCGCGAGCGCCTGGACCGTCGTCCGCACCACGTTGTTGTCGATCGACTGCGCCGTGAGCGAGCTGCCTGCCGTCTGGACGTGGAAGCGGCACATCATGCTGCGCGGATCGCGCGCCCCGAACCGATCCCGGATGAGGCGAGCCCAGATCCGGCGCGCGGCACGGAACTTGGCAACCTCCTCGAAGAGCTCGCTCCAGGCGGCGAAGAAGAAGCTCAGGCGACCCGCGAACGCGTCAACATCCAGCCCGCGCGCGACGGCCGCCTCCACGTAGGCGATCGCGTCGGCCATCGTGAAGGCGAGCTCCTGGGCCGCCGTCGCGCCGGCCTCGCGCATGTGGTAGCCGGAGATGCTGATCGTGTTCCAGCGCGGCAGCTCACGCGCGGAGAACTCGAAGATGTCCGTGACCAGGCGCATCGACGGCCGCGGCGGGAAGATGTAGGTCCCGCGGGCGATGTACTCCTTGAGGATGTCGTTCTGGGTGGTGCCGGCGACCCGGGCCCGGGGTACCCCCTGCTTCGCTGCGGCGGCAACGTAGAGCGCGAGCAGGATCGCCGCCGTCGCGTTGATCGTCATCGAGGTGCTCACCTCGCCGAGCGGGATGCCGGCGAACAGCGCCTCCATGTCCGCCAGCGAGCTGACCGGGACGCCGACCCGCCCCACCTCGCCCTCGGCCTCGGTCGCGTCGCTGTCGTAGCCCATCTGGGTCGGCAGGTCGAAGGCAACGGACAGGCCGGTCTGACCCTGGGCCAGCAGGTAGCGGAAGCGCTCGTTGGTCTCCGCCGCGGTCGCGAAGCCCGCGTACTGGCGCATGGTCCAGAGGCGGCCCCGGTACATGGTCGGCTGCACGCCGCGTGTGAAGGGATACTCGCCGGGCCTCCCAAGATCGCGCTCCTCGTCGAGGGCGGCGACGTCCGCCGGCGTGTAGAGGTCGGCGATCTCGACTCCGGACGAGGTCTCGAACCGGGCCCGGCGCTCCGGGGTCGAGGCGATCGCCTGCGCCCGGGTGCCGGCGCGCCACCGATCGCGGCCGGGGTCGGGCAATGGCGCTGGGCTCGCGGCGGGATCGGTCGGCATGGGTGCTCCGCTCAGTGGATCACGACGAGGAGGTCGCCGACCTCGATCGTATCGCCAACGGCAACCCCGATGCGCTCGACCGCGCCTTCCCGAGGCGCCCGGAGCTCGTTCTGCATCTTCATCGCCTCCACCACGAGGATCTGCTGGCCGGCCTCGACGGCATCGCCGGCCGCCACCGAGATCGCCACGACGCGGCCCGGGATGATCGCGCGAACCTCGACCGGCCCGCCGAGCACGACCGCCCCGGCACCCCGGCGGGCTCGCTCGCGCAGGACGGCACGCCGCTCGAGCTCGACCTCGACCTCGATGCGCCACCCACCAACAACGACCTCGCGGACGCGCGTCCCGTGGGCGCGATCGATGCGAACCGGACCGAGCAGGAGATCGGTACGGGCCGCCGGTCCGGTCGAACCGTCGCCCACGATCTCGACGAGGCGCGCCCGGACCTCGCCGAACCGCTCGAGCCGGACATTCGTGGGCGCGCCGTCGACGAGCGGCAGACCAGGCCCGGCAACCCCGTCCTGGGGCAGCCGGGTCGCCGGGTCGGGCGCCGGCGCGAGGGAGAGCGACGGGTCCCCGTCCAGCCGGGTGACGGGAGCAACCCCGATCCGGAGCGCGCGTGGGTCGTCGCGGCCGGCCGGGGCTCCGGCCTCGCCCGACGGCCCGGCGATCATGGTTGGAGCCGCCCGGCGGCGAGCCGGGCTCACGCGGGCCACCGGTCCGTCGCACCCACCCGGCCGGCGGTCCGCCAGGCCGAGATGTTGCCGGCGCGGCCCGGGGCCGTCACGGGGCGCCGGGCTGCCCCCGGAAGCGTGGCATCGGGGATGTCGGTGGGCGCGTCCGGCGCCGTCTCCCCGAGCTCGGCCAGGCCGGCCGCCAGCAGCGCGGCACGCACGGCCGTAGCCCGGGACGTGGCTCCATCCCAGTGCGAGTCGACCCACGTGGTGGAAAGCCCGGTGGCCCCCGCGAAGCCGGGCTCGGCCAGCATCGCCCGGTGGAACGGCAGCGTGGTCTGGACGCCACCGATCTCGATCTCGTCGAGCGCCCGGCGAAGACGTCCCAGCACCTCCGCCCGATCCGCCGCATGGACGATGAGCTTGCAGATCAGCGGGTCGTACTCCGGGGGGATCCGGTCCCCCGCCTCGAGGGCCGTGTCGATCCGAACGCCGGGCCCGGCCGGCATCACCCAGCGGCTGATCCGCCCGGGCGCCGGCGCGAAGAAGCGGGCCGGATCTTCGGCGGAGATGCGCAGCTCCATGGCGTGGCTGCCGGGGCGAGCCGCGCGGTCGGCCGCCGCGAGGGCCCGGGCCGATAGCGGAGCTCCGCCCGCCAGGCGGAACTGCTCCTGGACGATGTCCAGGCCGGCCACGAGCTCCGTCACGGGATGCTCCACCTGGAGCCGCGCGTTGACCTCGAGGAACCAGAAGCTCCCGTCCTGGTCGTACAGGAACTCGACCGTCGCCGCGTTGCTCAGGCCGGCCGCCGTCCCCAGCCGGATGGCCATCTCGTGGAGCCGGCGGCGGGCCGTCTCGCCCAGGCCCGGGGCGGGGGCCTCCTCGATCAGCTTCTGATGACGACGCTGGGTGGAGCAGTCCCGCTCGCCCAGGGCGACGACCTGCCCGGTCGCGTCGCCGAGAAGCTGGACCTCGATGTGGCGCGCGGGGATGATCTCGCGCTCGAGGTAGACGGCACCGTCGCCGAAGGTGGCCGCCGCCTCCCGCGAGCCCGCCACGAGCGCCGCGGGCAGCTCGTCTGCGGCGACCACCCGACGCATCCCGCGGCCGCCGCCGCCCGCCGCCGCCTTGACCAGGAGCGGGAAGCCGACGGACGAACCTGCGGCGAGCACGGCCGCCAGCTGCTCCGGGCGGTCGACAGGAGCCGGCTCCAGCGTCCCCGGGACGTGCGGGACGCCGACACTGTGGGCCAGGCGCCGCGCGGCCAGCTTGTCCCCGAGCGCCGCGATCGTGGCTGAGGATGGGCCCACGAACGTGAGCCCGGCATCCTCGACCGCCCGAGCGAACGTGGCTCGCTCGGACAGGAACCCGTATCCCGGGTGGACCGCCTGGGCGCCGGACTCGAGGGCGGCCGCGACGATGGCGTCGATGCGCAGGTAGCTCTCCGCCGCGGCGGCCGGCCCGAGACGCACGGCCGCATCGGCGACGCGGACGTGGGCCGCCGTGGCATCGGCGTCCGAGTAGACGGCCACTGCCTGCATGCCCATCTCGTGCGCGGCACGGATGATGCGAACGGCGATCTCACCGCGATTGGCGACGAGAACCCGGCTGAACGGCGGCGTCACGAGCTGTCCCGCGACGCGCGACCGGCCCGCGCCCTGGCGCCGCGTCTTTGCACAAAGACGCGCCGGGTCGAAACGGCGCCCGTGACGTGCCCTGCGGTCACAGCGGGATGTTGCCGTGCTTCTTGCGCGGGTTCGTGTCGCGCTTGTCGGCCAGCATCTCGAGCGCCCGGATCAGGCGTGGACGGGTCTCCGACGGCGCGATGACGTCGTCGATGTACCCGCGGGCCGCCGCCACGTAGGGGTTGTTGAACTCCGCCTCGTACTCCGCGACCAGGCGGCGCTGCTCGGCTGCGGGGTCGGTCGCCCGCGCGATCTGATCCTTGAAGATGATGTTCACGGCACCCGCGGCGCCCATGACGGCGATCTCGGCGGTCGGCCAGGCGAAGTTCATGTCGCCCCGGATGTGCTTGCTGCTCATGACATCGTAGGCGCCGCCGTACGCCTTGCGCGTGATCACGGTCAGCTTGGGGACGGTTGCCTCGCAGTAGGCGTAGAGCAGCTTCGCGCCGTGCTTGATGATGCCGCCGTGCTCCTGCCCCACCCCGGGCAGGAAGCCGGGGACGTCGACGAACGTGACCAGTGGCACGTTGAAGCAGTCGCAGGTCCGCACGAAACGGGCAGCCTTGATCGACGCGTCGATGTCCAGCGCGCCGGCCAGGAACGCCGGCTGCTGGGCCACGATGCCGACGCTTCGTCCCGCGAGACGCGAGAAGCCGATCAGGATGTTCGGCGCCCACCCCGGCTGGATCTCGAGGAAGTCACCGTCATCGGCCACGTGCCGGATGACCTCGTGCATGTCGTACGGCTTCTGCGGATCGTCCGGCACGACGTGATCCAGCTCGACGTCCCGCCGGTCGGGCGGGTCGGTCGAGACGAGGCGGGGTGGCTCGCCGAGGTTGTTCTGGGGCAGGTGGCCGAGGATCCGGCGCACGTGGTCCATGGCGGTCGCCTCGTCCGCGGCGGCCAGGTGGGCCACCCCGGAGATCGTGGTGTGGGTTGCGGCGCCGCCCAGGTACTCCGAATCGACTTCCTCGTGCGTCACCGTCTTCACGACGTTCGGGCCCGTCACGAACATGTAGCTGGTCCCCTGGACCATGATCGTGAAGTCCGTCATGGCCGGCGAATAGACCGCACCGCCCGCGCACGGTCCCATGATGACGCTCACCTGCGGCACGACGCCAGAGGCGAGGACGTTGCGCAGGAAGATGTCGGCGTACCCGCCCAGCGAGGCGACGCCCTCCTGGATGCGCGCCCCACCCGAGTCGTTGAGGCCCACGACCGGGGCGCCGACCTTCATGGCGAGGTCCATGATCTTGCAGATCTTCTCGGCGTATGCCTCCGAGAGCGATCCGCCAAAGACGGTGAAGTCCTGGCTGAAGACGAACACCAGGCGACCATCGATCGTGCCGTGGCCGGTGACCACGCCGTCCCCGAGGACGTGCTGGCGATCCATGTCGAACCCGGTTGCCCGGTGCATGACGAACGCGTCCAGCTCGACGAACGACCCGGGGTCGAGCAACAGGTCCAGGCGCTCGCGCGCGGTCAGCTTCCCGAACGTGTGCTGGCGCTCGATCCTGACCGGTCCGCCCCCGAGGAGCGCCTCGCTTCGCATTCGCTCGAGCTGCTCGAGCCGTTCGTCGCTCGTGGCCACGTCCGATCTCCTCGCGGGTCTCGACGCCGCGCCGTCCGGCGCGCTGGCCCGACATCATACGCAGCGAAGCCGGTTCGAGGGCGCGGACGGGGTCGTTTATCCACACAATGGTGAACATCTCCGCCGAAGTGTGGACAACGCCGCTCGCAGAGGGTCGACGGTGGGGTAGCATTCATGACCCGCGCGACGCAACGTGGCACGCGGCCGACGCAGACGGAGAGGTGAGTCCCCGGTGGCACAGGTGATCGCGATCGCGAACCAGAAGGGCGGCGTCGGCAAGACGACCACCGCGATCAACCTGGCCGGGGCGCTGGCCGAGCTGGGTCAGCGAGTCCTCGCGGTCGACATGGACCCCCAGGCCAACCTGACCGTCGGTCTCGGGATCAACCTCGGCCAAGTCGAGCGATCCATCGCCCACATCCTCGATGACGGGACCGCGAGCCTCGAGAGCATCGTTCTGCCGAGCCAGACCGAGCGGATCGATGTCGTTCCGTCCACGCTGGAGCTTGCCTCCACGGAGGTCGAGCTGTTCTCCGCCATCGGCCGCGAGTACGCCCTGCGGGAAGCCCTCGACCACGGCATTCGCGAGCGATACGACTACATCCTCATCGATTGTCCCCCGACGCTGGGCCTCCTCACCATCAACGGCCTGGTCGCGGCGAACAGCGTGATCATCCCGGTGCAGACGCAGTACTACGCGCTGAAGGGCCTCACGGCCCTCGTCAAGGTGATCAACACGATCCGAACCAAGCTCAATCGCGATCTCCGCATCCTGGGCCTGCTTCCGACGTTCTACGACGGGCGCACGATCCTGGGCCGCGAGATGCTCGACGAGCTGCGCGAGCTCGGCGAGCATCACGTCTTCCACGCGATCATCCGGAACACCGTGAAGCTCGGCGAGGCCCCCCTCACCGGTCGCCCGATCACCGAGTACGCCGGCAGCTCCGAGGCCGCCCGGGCATTCCGCGAGCTCGCGAAGGAGGTCATCGAACTTGGCCAGGCCTGACTTCCGCGCGTATGCGGCGCGTCGCCTCTCCGAGGAACGCGAGCTCTCGCCGTCCATCGTGAGCCTCCTCTCGGCCGAGGGTGGCCGCACGTCCGGCGTGCGCAACATCCCGATCGACCGCGTCGAAGCCAACCCGGAGAACCCGCGCCTCGTGTTCGATGAGGCGGCCCTCGAGGAGCTCGCCGCCTCGATTCGGGAGCACGGCGTCCTGCAGCCGGTTCTTGTCCGTCCGCGCGGCGTGAACCAGTACCAGCTGGTCGCGGGTGAGCGTCGCTGGCGGGCCGCCCGGCTGGCCGGGCTCGCCGCGATCCCGGCCCTTGTCGAGGAGCTGGACGACGACGTCGCGCTCGAGATCGCCATCATCGAGAACCTGCAGCGCGAGGACCTCTCCCCGCTCGAAGAGGCCTCGATGTACGACCGGATGATCAAGGATCACGGCTACAGCGTGCGCAAGCTCGCCCAGAAGCTCGGCAAGGACAAGGGCTACCTGGAGAACCGCCTGCGGCTCGCCGACGCCCCGGAGGAGATCCGGGACCTGGTGTCCGTGCGCAAAGACACCCTGTCGCATGCCTACGAGCTGATGAAGATCGCCGACCCCCGGAAGCGACGCCGGCTCGCCGGCCAGGTCGCTCGCGGGGAGCTGTCGCTCGTCAAGCTGCGCGAGAAGATCGAGGGGCGCCCCGCGCGGGCCGTGCCCGACGCCGGGCAGGAAGCCCCGCAGGGGGACGACGTCGTCGCGGCCGAGCCGGCGGCGACCGCCACGCCCCCGACGGGTGACGACGCCCTGCTTCTCGCCAAGGCGCAGTTCCACGATGCGCTCGAGAGCCTGATCGCGGTGCTCCGAAGCCAGGAGTTCACATCCTCTGCTTCTCCGGTCGACCGCCACAACCTCGCCAAGTACCTGACGATCTCGAAGCTGACCCTGGAGAACGTCATCACGGTCGTGCGCGGTCCCGGCGTCCGCGACTGACTTCGGGCCGCCGGCCGCGAGGCCGGCGGCCGCTCCCCCGCTCGACTCGTCGGCCCCTGCCGCGCGCCGCCACCGGCGTCCGCACCGGCGTC